>JAAXUD010000433.1 GCA_013336205.1 Lentimicrobium sp.
TTCCGAGTTGCTGCTGCATAACCATTTTACCGGTCATGTTGTAGATTTCAACATTTCCACCGGCAGCGGCTTCAGTTACCCTGATGTAGGTATAATCGCCGGCAGGGTTTGGGTAGTTTTGTCCGTTGATCAGTGTATTAACAGCGGCATCGTATTCAACACCTGTCATTTCGTTGGTGAGCCATTCGCGGCTCAGGCTGATAATCTGGTTGCGAACATCAACATTACTGAGCATCTCCAAACCTACACCGAAATAAAGTGAGCGGTAGTTGGTGGCGTTGTATTTCACAGCGGCACCCTTGTCTGGGGTAGTGTATGTGAAGATGATATCTGCGCCTGCTCCGGCTGTAATAACATCCGGGTAAAGATTTCCTGCATAAACATCAACAATATTGGTTTGCGCTACTTCACCATAAACCGGGTCTGCCGTATTTGCATTCAGCTTATTATTGGCAAGGGAACCATCATCGGTAAAACCGGCGTTCAGGTAATTGGTATAAAAGTTTTGGGTAACAGCAGTACCGTTTGACCCGGTTGCGCCACTCATAATATCCCATCCGATATCCTGTCCACCAATAAAGACGTTATGTCCGGCATCCATAAAAGCCATAACAGCGGTTGCCTGGTCATCAGTCAATGTCGGAAAAGTCCAGGCAATGTTTAACCAGCAGTTAAACACATCCTGATGAGCATTGGCATTGATCATATCGCGCATAACATCGGCATCAACAACAGCATAAGAACTGATTCCTGAAGCTTCAAGTCCTGCAAGATAAACGCCCTGATGTGTTTCTGCTTCCGGACCACCGGTAGCATTTACAACCAGATCGGTAACACCGGCAACCGTCATAACCCTGAACTGCTTTTGAGGGGCTGAAGGATAATTTGCCGACTTCATTTTCACCACATAACCAGGGAATCCGGCACTTGGTCCGGCCACAACCTTAACAGTGATGGTTTTTGGGGTATCCTTAATCAGATCAACGGTGGCGGTATTTGTATATTCCTGTCCATCGACAAAGAAAGATGCCTGCCAATCGGCTGGTGCATTTTCAGCTTCCAGTGTAAATGTGAAAGGCTGGGTACCATTGATGCTACTGTTGGCTTCCAGGTTAAAAATGCTTTCAAACCCCTGGTAACTGCGCTGAATGTAAGGTTCTTCAGAGGAAATGCTGCCAATATAAAGGTTTGATCCACCGATAACATCAACTTCATCTCCGGTGTATATTTCCTGGTGATCTTTGGTAACAAAGGCAACTACCTTCATATTGGCCGGGACGCAGGGAACATCATTGATAGCAGCCGGAATATCATAGGTATAAGTGCGGGAAACGAAAGTTCCGGTTGTAGTGGTGGTAACTTCATCGCCCCACTGGCCGGTAATCAGATGACGCAACATATGCATGTGCCTGTAATTATTGCCGGCATTTCCACCGGTTTGCGGACCATAAATACTGTCCTGAATAAGCGCAACATTGATAAAATTTGAAGATGTTGGTGCGTCGGAAGTGTAATATAATTCAACCTGTACGGTAACCCGGCGGGTGAAGGGATCATAGGAAGATGCAACACCAATATTAACCGGTGAAGGCTGTGCCAGAATCTGAGCAGCAGCACCAGTCCATGAACCGCGGCCAAGGGCAGTGTTTGTGCCGGAAAATACATGGCGGTTTACAGTTCCTGAGGGATAACCGGTTAAGCCGGTCTGATTGGCAATGGCATTTCCAAAGATAGTCCTGTAGTCAGGCTCGCCTGCTGAAGGAGCCGCAAAAGATCCCTGGTGAATGGCAATCACAAAAGCCCGGCCCGGGTTAGCGTTCATAATAGCCTGAGCGATGGTATGACCTTGTGGACAGTAAACACAATGAATGCCGGTAAATTCTTCAAGTACAACATTTTTCGGTAAAGGCTCGGTACTTACAAGCCCCTGGGCCGATAAGCCATAGGTAAAACATAGACCAAGAAGTAAGAGGGTAAATTTTTTCATTGAATCAACTTTTTAAGTGAATAATGATATTGTTAAAAATACATGTGTTTGCAAATATGCGAAAAAAAAGCAAAACTGATTGAAAGAAAAAGCGATTCCTAAAATTTTTTAATAACTAAATCCGGATTATGGAGGCAAACCCAATACAGCCAAGGCTAATACCGAAATTGAAAAAGTTTGAAGAAATTCTGCTGAAAAATTGAATTCATTGCCGGGGTTAAAACCGCACAAGCATCAGGCAGGAAAGTTGAAAAATCCTGTAAATCATCCAACTGCAACAATCAGTGCTCCGGTGATATAGGCGATTACCCACCATGCGTAAGCGTAACGGGAATAAAGGTGAAGCCTTGGGTATACCTCAGTTGAAGTTTTTGTTTTCAGCCAGAGCTTCCAGAGCAGTATGCCATCAATCAACATAACAGCAAGCGCCAGATAGCCAATCACGCCATGAAAGGTGATAAATGAATTCTCAGAACCGATGATCATACAAACAGTAGCCGTAATATCAAGTATTACACCTGAAGTTAAAAATGCAAGTATAAACCTGTTAACCAGCTTTTTTCGCTGTTGGGTGATAATCGCGATTGAATAAGCAATAAGTGCCAGATTTACTATGATAACTCCGGCGATCAGAACAGGGCTCATTTATCAGTTATTGAGGTTGATGACGATTTTTTACAAAAGTAAAATTAAAAGCTTAAGTCCACTCCGAAAACAAAATTTTATGCACCATTCCGATAGCTACCGGGACCCTAACCTGCCAGCCGTCAGGCTGGAACACCAAATCTAACTAAATACAGTGTTCTGAATATCAGTATTTTATACAAATTGACATTGGGGTGTCAAATATAATTTTTTGACATTTCGGAGCAGGCTCAACCCTGTCTGACCGGCTAAATTGATCTAACAATTAAAAATGATTTATCAGCAGAACAGGCTTAACCTTAACCTCAACCTTAACCTTGGTTGCTGAGCGAAGCCGAAGCATAACCTCAACCTACAAACTCCAATCTCTCTTCCAATTTGTCAATTAAACAAGTTGCTTTCTGAGCATATCCATTGCAGCCAGCGCTGCTCTGCGGATATTGCGTCCCCGGTGCTCTCCAAAAGTAAATTTGCGGGTTTCGGCTCCTTTTGGAGTAAGCACACAAATCCAGGTGGTGCCAACCGGTTTTTCATCTGTACCTCCATCAGGGCCGGCAATCCCGGAAACTGCAACAGCACAGTTTACGTGGAATCGTTCAATTATCCCAGCCGCCATTTCGAAAACAGTTTCTTCGCTTACTGCGCCATATTTCGAAATTGTATCGGGCGATACCCCAAGCACATTTTCCTTTATCTCATTGGCATAGGCAACTACCGAACCTTTAAAATAAACAGAACTCCCCGGAATACCTGTAATCAGGTGAGCAATATAACCGCCGGTGCAACTCTCAGCGGTTGCCAGGCTGTATTTGTTTTGTTTCAGTAATTCGCCTGTTATTTGCTCCAGGGTATCGGTTCCTTCGCCAAAAATATATTCAGGAATCAGTGTATACAAATCTTCAGCGCTTTCATTTACTGCCGATTCAAGCAATGCACGGTCGGGGCCGGATGCTGATAACCTGAGCCTGACAATGCCAGGTTGTGGCAGATAGGC
>JAAXUD010000434.1 GCA_013336205.1 Lentimicrobium sp.
TTCTATAAACCCGCCCTAAAGGACGGCCCTATTCATAGAGTCTTTCAAAATTTAAACAGTCTCTATGTAATTGCTATTTATGTCTTTGATTCTTTATCAGGAACGCCTCTTTTTTTCAGAATGAGCGATCTTTTTTCATTTATGGTTCCGGATCCCGGTAAGGGTGATTAATAGTGTTATAAATAGTAAATTAACACAATCAAAATTAATAGACCGGAAGCGGGTTTCTTTTTGCATTTCGGCTGGATCCTGATTATTTTTAAAACTCTTTAAACCGGAATAATTATTACATTCGCATAGAACATAATACTGACTGCCATTAATTATTTAATTTACGCTGTATTAATAAATTATGAAATGTAGAATTAGTCATTAATCTGCCTTAGCTTCGGTTCAATGGTATCCAATATTTAATTAAATGGCTTCAAAATTTTCAGGAAACTATTTCCCTGAGATTCTCGCACTCAGCATGGGCCGTTCAAAGCCGTCCATGGTTACCGTAAATCTGACCAAACGGTGTAATCAGCGTTGCATTTACTGTGAAATAGGCCAAAGTCCGTCTTCCGGGCATAAAGACTTACTGACAACCGATGATCTGAAGTGGATAATTGATGAAATGTCAGCGAATAAAATTAAAAAGATTTCATTGTGTGGGGGCGAACCATTTCTGTTTGACGGTATTGCAGACATTGTTGCTTATGCGGGAAAGAAGAATATCCGATGCTCCATTACTTCAAATGGAATGACGGTTCATGCACTCAGCCAAAGTGATCTGGACACCCTGATCAGGTACAAAACTGAAATCAATATTTCTATTGATTCTTTCCGGGAGGAGATTCAAACATTGACACGAGGTACACCAGGCGCTCTTTCCAATGCATTAAAATCTATACAATTACTTTCAGAAAAGCATATTCCGGTAACGGTATTAGCGGTTATTTCGAAACACAACTACCACGATTTATATCATTTTTTCACGACTGCCTATGAGAAGGGAGTGAAGCAGGTTTTGTTTCAACCTGTAATCTATTATTCAAACTATCCTGAGCGGAAGGCTGTTGATAAGAAATCGCTCCTCAATGTGGGCGTTGCTGAACTGAAGCCGCTAATGGACCAATTAAGCAAAATTCTGGAATTTGAGAAGCGACACCCCATCAGTACAAATGTGTACCGTATTTACCCCTGGATTTCCCAATACCTGCAAACAGCTTCAAATCAGGGAGAAAAATGGTTTTTTGAAGCAGTGCTGAAAAAATTCCACTGCAGGGAGGTTTATGCGATTGTTGACATTAGCTACGATGGAGGAATCCAGCCCTGTGGTTTAACTGCAGCATCTGTATCAATTCATAAAAACAGGCATGAGGGTTTGATCCCCTTGTGGCTAAAAGCGACTGCTGGGATCAGGAAGGATATGACGGATGGAAATTATTATGACTGCTGCAATGGATGTTGTCATCATTTCAGCCGGAATATGCTGGCATCAATTTTTAAATATCCAATCACAAACCGGGCTGCACTTTTTACGATGATACCGCTTTTACTTTCGCGGATTCAGTCACGAATCCGGAAGAAACTTCATTTATAGTAAGCTTCATATTCTTTTTATAACTTTAATAACAACCAATGAAAACGGTACTGGTCACAGGAGGCAACAGAGGAATAGGTCTGGAAATCTGCCGGCAGCTGGATGAATCCGGTTACACAATTATACTTTGTTCAAGAAACATCCTGAAAGGCAGGGAAGCAGCTAATTCGCTGAGCAAAAATGTTTTCGTTGAGCAGCTGGATATCACCGATGAAGCGAGTGTTCAGGGCCTTTTTGAAATTGTCAGCGCCAGGTTCGGCAAATTGGATGTGTTGATAAACAATGCCGGCACCGGCGCCCGGAATGAGCCTGGAAAGCAATCAATAACAGGCAAAGCAAAGCATATTCTTGAATCAAATTTCAAGGGCGTATTTCACCTGGCACAGCAATACAGCAAAGTGCTGCGAAAGGCCGGTATTGGAATTCCAATGGCAGGAGCAAAAGACACACCTTTGCAAAGTGTAAAAGACATCATGGATACCAATTTTTATGGTGCCTGGCGGATGATCCAGGTTTTTCTGCCCTTGTTGCTGAAAAGCGATGACAGCCGGATTATTAACATAAGCAGCGGGATGGGGCAGCTTCAGGGTCTGACAGGCAATTATCCCGGTTACAGTTTGTCTAAATCATCGTTGAACGCACTGACCATTATGTTTTCCAATGAGTTAAAGCAACATAGTGTAAAAGTCAATGCCATGTGCCCGGGCTGGGTAAGAACCGACATGGGTGGGCCCAATGCTCCGCTTCATGTAAGCCAGGGTGCAGATACCGCTGTCTGGCTTGCCACAGAAAAAGAAATTCCAACCGGGAAGTTTTTCAGGGAGCGCGCTGAAATTCCATGGTAAGCTATGGAAAACGGAAATAACTTAAATTAAATAGAGCGAATTTTATAAATAATGGCAATGAACATTGGTCTGATATTTCCCAACAAAGACAGAAGGTATAAAACAGTTCATCTGGGGCTGGCTTATCTGGCGGCTTATGCAAGAGAGTATCACCGTGATCTGAATTTCCTGGTATTGGATACCCGTGTTGCCACTTCAAGAGAGACTAAAGAATTCTTTAATACCCATTTCGACCTGGTCGGAATTACTGTATTTTCTCCGGTCTATTATGAAGTCATCAGTGTTTTCAATAAACTGAAGAAGTTTAACCCTGCTGTTCCTGTATGCCTGGGAGGACCCTATGTGACTACGATCATGGAAGACATTTTCAGAAAGACGCCCGCTGAATTTGCTGCATATGGTGAAGGAGAATTTACTTTTTCAGAACTCATCAGCCACCTGAAGGGAGCAAAAGCGATTGAGGAAATAACGGGTCTTATGTTCAGAAGCAAACAGGGTGTTATTGTCACTAACCCACCCCGACCTTACATACAAGACCTCGATCTTATCCCCTTTCCTGCTTATGATCTCTTTCCGATGGAAAGATATCCGCTTCACAGAATGGTTAGCAGCCGCGGTTGTCCATATATCTGCGCATGGTGCAATTCAAGTTCCATCTGGAGCCATAGCTACCGTTTCAGAAGTCCGGAGAACACCATTGCTGAAATTGAATATCTGCTGAAGACCCACGGAAAGAAAATATTTGTTTTTGGCGACAACAGTTTCAATATCAGTTTGAAAAGAGTTGAACAATTCTGTGATCTGCTGCTGGGCAGGGACATAAAGATACTCTGGTCCGTATCGCTCAGGTCGGATATTATGACACAGGAACTGGCGCATAAAATGAAAAAAGCGGGCTGCTATAATGTAGCCATCGGCATTGAATCGGCCAGCAATGAAATTTTGTCTCACATCAATAAGGCGGTAACCATCGAAAAGATAACAGATGGTATCCGAATGCTTAAAAACGCAGGAATCGAAGTGATGTCGCAATTTGTCATCGGGAGCCCCCATGAAACACTGGACACCGTGAAGCAATCAGTTGAATATGCCAGAACATCGGGATGTGATTATACGAATTTCTACACAGTATTGCCATTCAAAGGAACTCCACAATGGGATTATGTAGAAAAACACGGAACCTTTTACACGAAG
>JAAXUD010000435.1 GCA_013336205.1 Lentimicrobium sp.
CGACCACCGGAAACAAGGAATTCAGTCCCAATCCATCAGAAGAAACCGAAGTCCCGAAGTCGGGACCTATCGAAACCACTGGTTCTAAAATTGAAGCAGATCGACATTTAGCTGAACAAACTATCCAAAGCGGAGCCGTTTTGCGGTGGTCGAGCGGAGCCGAGACCAACCGCATCCACGGCATCCGCCTGAGTACCCGCCCCGATTACATCAATCCTGAAGCGCTGAGCCTGCTCAAACGATATGGTGTTACAACCATAGAACTGGGGGCGCAGTCACTCGACGATGCCGTGCTGAAACTTTCCGGCCGGGGGCATACTGTTGATGATGTGGAAAAAGCTTCTGCAATGATACTTTCAGCCGGTTTTAAGCTCGGACTCCAGATGATGACCGGTTTGCCGGGAGATACCCCAGAAAAGTCATTGCAGACTGCCCGCCGGTTTATAGAACTGGGCGCCTTTTGTACCCGTATTTATCCGACCCTGGTCATTCGCGGGACCGAGCTGGAACAACGCTGGAGAAGGGGTGAATACCAGCCTCAAAGCCTGGAAGAAGCTGTGGAAATTTCTGCCCGTTTGCTTGAAATATTCCGTGAAGCCGGGGTTGAGGTGATCCGGGTGGGACTGCATCCATCGGAGGGGCTGCTTGATGACAGTGAAATGCTGGCCGGGCCTTTCCACCCTTCGTTCAGGGAGTTGGTTGAAACCCATAAATGGAAACAAAAACTGATTCCGCTTTTTGAACAATATCCGGCAGGGAGTTCTATACAGATTCCGGTTCCTGAAAATGAACTGCGCTTTGCCATCGGCTATGCATCAACCAACCGGAAGCTGCTGGAAAGCCATTTCAAAAAGATTGAATTTCTGCCCGAAAAAATGGCTGATCAGGAAAAGCCTTTGGTAATTGCGGATAAACGATTGCCCCTTCCGGCGAAAAATGTCCTGAAATCCTTCGGGGAATTGCAAACCCTCGAAACATTCGGATTCGTCTATAAATCCATCAGCGGTCATCCCGATATCTTTATGTGCCGGGGTGAGGAAGGTCTGGTTGTGGCGCCAGGTATACCCGAACAACTGATGGGTGCAGTTCAGCATAGCGGAACAAGCGTATTTATTGGAGAATCAAACCCCGGTAAGACTTATCCGGAATCAGCCCGGTATAATGCTGTGGTTACGGATGAGTACATTATTCATAATTTAAAAATTACCGATCCTGCTATTTTCAAAACCTTCCCGGGAAGAAAACATCTGCATGTAAATCAGGGATATACACGGTGTAATTTACTGGCGTTGGATGATAGCCACTTTATTACTTCCGACCATGGCATAGAAAAAACATTGATGGCCGAAGGAAAAATTGTCCTGTTTGCTGATCCTGGTCCGGTTAAACTCAAAGGACAGAAATATGGATTTTTTCCGGGTTGTTGCGGATTATATAATGATATTGTATTCATAAACGGCAGCCTCAACTATCATCCGCAAGGGGGAATAATCGGGGATTTTATCAGGAAAGCGGGCTTTGATTTCAGGGAACTTTTTGAAGGTACTTTGACAGATGTAGGTGGAATTTTTTTGATACCGGCTGATTCCGGAAGAAATCAATACTGATTTATTTACCGAGTATTTTGACTACAGCTGCCAGTAATTCTTCCTGCTCAAGCCCATTCAGAATTTCAGTCATTTTTACTGATTTTTCTTCTGCCGGTAGATCTGAAGCAATCAGTTCTGCCAGTTCCCGCGATTGTTTTACTGTAATAAACTCCTCCAGTGCCACCAATGCAGGATTGGCTGAGGGATCGGACTTTTCGGGTAGGCCAAACATTTCAAGCTCGGAAATACAGGCTTCCAGCACCTCTTTTCCCATTTTCCGGCAAACATCCATTTGTGTCATGCGACCTGTGGCATCGCGCAGCGACCAGGAACTAAAGTCGGGCTGGATAGCGCGGATTAATTCCACCTTGCGGGAGGTTTCACCGAAAATCCGGCCAAGTGCCATCATTGTATTGGTTTTCCAGGATTGCAGATCAAAAGGCTTGTGATCCAACCGGGTAATCAGGTCATGGAGTAAATCAACTTCTTTAAGTGGCATAGCAGGAATGATTTTATATGGTTACAGCGGCAGTCAATTATCTTCAGCGCTAAGTTACTTATAAATCAGCGCTTTTTTATTGTTCCGGCCAGTTTTTTAAATCACCTTATTTTCCCCTGCTTTTTGTACATTTGAAGTCCGTACTATTTTAATCCAAACCATTGATTCCCAGGGATACCATACAAAGCATCATCGATACTGCCAATATAGAAGAGGTGGTAGGGGACTTTGTGCAACTTAAAAAGCGTGGGGTCAACCTCCTGGGTTTGTGTCCTTTTCACAATGAGAGAACCCCTTCATTTACTGTTTCACCGGCAAAGGGAATTTACAAGTGTTTTGGATGTGGCAAAGCCGGTAATTCGGTAAATTTCGTGATGGAGCATGAAAAGTACTCCTACCCTGAAGCATTGCGCTATCTGGCTAATAAGTACGGAATTGAAATTGAAGAACAGGAACCCAGCCCCGAAGAACGGCAGCTTGATACCGAGCGTGACAGCTTGTTCAGCCTCAATCTGTTTGCTCAGAAGTTTTATACGCAAACCCTTCATGAATCCGAAGAGGGGAAAGCCATCGGACTGAGTTACTTCATTGAGCGGGGATTTCGCGAAGACATCATTCAAAAATTCCAGCTGGGCTATTCTCCTCAGGCCTGGGATGCTTTTACCCAATTCGCGCTAAAAAATGGCTATGCTGAAAAGCACCTGGTTGATTCGGGGTTAACCATCAGCAAAGATGGCAAACTATACGATCGTTTCCGCGAAAGGGTAATGTTTCCCATTCACA
Source organism: Lentimicrobium sp. (assembly GCA_013336205.1). Taxonomy (GTDB): domain Bacteria; phylum Bacteroidota; class Bacteroidia; order Bacteroidales; family Lentimicrobiaceae; genus Lentimicrobium. Next base: position 2,872 of record JAAXUD010000435.1, read on the forward strand.
ACCTTACCGGAAAGGTGATTGGCTTTGGCGGACGTATCCTGACTTCAGATAAAACAAAGCCCAAATATGTGAACTCCCCTGAATCGGAAGTTTACAATAAATCGAAGAGTCTTTACGGAATCTGGCTTGCCCGCAACTCCATTGTGGCGCGCGATAATTGTTTCCTGGTTGAAGGTTACACCGATGTTATTTCGCTTAACCAGGCAGGGATTGAGAATGTGGTGGCTTCTTCGGGAACCTCGCTCACCACCGAGCAGATAAAGCTCATCAGCAAATACACCCGCAACATCACCATTTTATATGATGGTGACCCTGCCGGCATCAAAGCCTCATTCCGGGGCATTGATATGATCCTGGAGCAGGGAATGAATGTAAAAATTGTCCTTTTTCCGGATGGAGAAGATCCTGACTCCTATGCCCGGAAGCACCGTTCCGCGGATGTTGAGGCTTTTATAGCGACAGCATCAAGTGATTTTATTGCATTCAAGACCAGGCTGCTACTCGGCGAAACCAACAACGACCCCATTAAAAAGGCCGGGTTGATTCATGAAATTATTCAGACAATCAGCCTGATTCCTGATACCATTATACGGCCTTTATACATCCGTGAATGTTCCGAAATTATGGGAATTGCCGAGCAAACCCTGATGACGGAGCTGAACCGCCTGCTTGGGAAAAAAGCCCGGAAGGAGTCTGTTTCAGGTTCTGAAACTGAAGAAATACCAGACCAACAGGTAATTGCCCCACCCCAGG
>JAAXUD010000436.1 GCA_013336205.1 Lentimicrobium sp.
GGTGTTGGTATTATTGGTAATATAATAAATCTGACGCCACAATTTGCAGACGAACCTGTTACTAATTTTTTGATAATCTTAGACTTGGTGATATATGGCATAATAAGTTCCCTGATTATTACAAAGTACGGTAATATTAAACAAAAATCTTAAATCAGTGTTTCAACATTCTCAAAAGGGAAAACACACTTCTATCCTTCACTCAAACGAGTATTTTTCAAACAATCTTCGCACAGTCAGCTAACGTTCCGCGTATTCCCGAAGTCTGGTTATTACTTTCATATTATCTCAGATTTTGGGAATACGCTGTTGTACTAAACCGCTGCGCGGTGGCTAATTATTACCAAACAAATTCAATTTGAGTCATGATATCATTTTTTCGAATTAACCCTATTAATTTCGAAAGGATGAATAATCATGACTCAAAACTATCTAACACTTTCTCCTCATCTTCAACAAATGAAGTTCGAAATGGAACTTCGCGGTCTTTCTCCTCAAACCCAGCAACATTATCTTGGTCATATAAAGTTGCTGGAAAAACATTTTGGTAAGCCTGCACTCGAAGTCTCGCCTGATGAAATTAAAATTTATCTTTATTACCGTATCTCAGCCGGCATCAGCTACAGTAACGTCAATATTTCCTGCAACGCTTTCAAGCTCCTTTTTAACAAAGTGCTTAAGTACAACTGGTCAGATGATGTTATTGTCCGGCCTAAAAGACCTAAAAAGCTTCCTTGTGTTTTATCTAAAGACGAGATTTTATCCATCATTAATCGTGTGGATAATCTTAAACACAAAGTTATTCTCCTGACCACTTACTCTTCCGGCCTGCGTATCTCTGAAACTCTTAATCTCCGCGTCTCCGATATCCATTCCAAAAATATGACCCTTAGAGTTAATCACGGCAAAGGTAACAAAGACCGCTTAACTGTTCTTTCCTTAGAAAACCTTAAGCTACTTAGGCTCTATTGGCAACTTTACAGGCCAAAAGATCTGCTTTTTCCCGGTCTCATCTTCGGTAAACCTCTGGTTGCCAGGAATATTCAACATGTCTTTCAAATCGCCAAAAACAAGGCCGGCATTACCAAACCTGCTACTGTTCATACCCTTCGCCACAGTTTCGCAACTCATCTTCTTGACCATAAAGTTGACTTGCGGACTATTCAGGTTCTCCTGGGTCATAATAATATTTCCACTACGGCTCTTTATACGCATCTTTCAACCCAACATATTTCCGCAGTTAAAAGTCCTCTGGACGGATGTGATCCCAATGCCTGAGATTCAGGATATTTTTAATAATATTCGTCTTAATTCTTTGTCTCCGGCTCAGGCCAAAGCTTTTAATATGATTCGCAGCTGTCGTACCGCAAAACTCGGTCACCATGCTGAAGTATGTACGGACTGTGGCTCTGTGGAGGTTTCTTACAACTCCTGCCGTAACAGGCATTGCCCCAAATGCCAACATGCTGTTCAAGAACAATGGGTTGAGGCTCAGATGGCCAAGCTCTTGCCTGTTGGTTACTTTCACGTTATTTTTACGATTCCTCAAGAATTGAATACCCTTGTTTTGCAAAATCAAACGTTCCTTTATTCCTTACTTATTCAATCAGCAGGACATACCTTGACTGAACTTGCCAAGGACCCTAAATATCTCGGTGCAACCATTGGAGTGACTTCGGTACTGCATACTTGGGGGCAAAATCTCAGTTTTCACCCTCATGTGCATTGCATCGTTCCTGGTGGTGGACTGTCTAATGATGGACTTCGCTTTGTCCGAACACGCAAGAAGTTTTTCCTCCCCGTTAAAGTGGTTTCGGACAAATTCAAAGATAAGTTTCTTGACCTTCTGAAACAGGCCTATGAGGAGGAAAAGCTAGAGTTCTTTAACGAGGCCAGGAACCTAGCCTTTAAATACAACTTCCAAGAACTTATCGATAGTGTAGATGCCCTTAAATGGGTGGTTTTTTGCAGAAAACCCTTTAAGTCTCCGGGGCATGTCGTTCGATATCTTGGTCGTTATACTCACAGGGTAGCAATAAGTAACTCCAGGATTATCTCTTTTGACGGTAAAATGGTTAGTTTTGCCTGGAAAGATTATAAAGATAACGGTAAATCCAAAGTAATGAAGCTTGATGCTGCTGAGTTTACCCGACGGTTTCTTCTTCATGTACTCCCGAATAAATTTGTTAAAATCAGGCATTATGGTTTGCTTTGCAGCAGGAATATCCGTACTAAGCTTTCTAAATGTATGAGACTTGCAGGAAGTAAACCTTTGGTTGCTACCATCAAAAAACACATAAAAACCTGTCGTGCCTGTGGAAGTTCTCAGCTAATTCCTTTTATTGTTAATTACTATTTATCTGCCAGTCCCTAAGCGTTTGAAACTGAATAGTATTTTAACTACCCGAATATTGGGGAGGGGGAAAGTCTATCCGTTTTTAAGAGTTTTGGGAATGTTTTTGAAAAAGAAGAGACGAAATATCTTTGAAACACCTTTACAAAGTTGAATTTCGTCAGGATAGAAAAGAATGAATCCCCATATACACGGAAACTAGCTCGGCAGACGGTTAAGTACAACAGGAAGATTTATGACGGTCAATTTGCTCATTTGAATCATTTCTTTCCTTTAAGCCACTGATTTTTATCGCTGGCTTTTTCTGTCTCTATGACCATCATAAATCTCTAGAAGTTCTACGACGTATCGTGCCCCCAGACTCAGACAGCGCCATGGACGGCGCTGCCTTAAATATAACCTGTTATAATATATAAGAAAACAGCAAAAATTCTTATTTGTTTTATATTTCTTCGTTAGCCCTATTTCTAATAATTTGTTCAAGTCTAGTTACCCGCTCATTAGAATTATTATACATAACACTTCTCACATTTTCAGGAAATAGTTTTCTTATGTTTTTGTTATTTCCCTCTCCATCTTCAGGAAATTTATGACTTTTAATTTCTATTTTATCTTCCAAAGATTTAACATATAGGACTACTGGCAAGGATACTCCATTTGTCCATTCTATTTCATTACCCTGTTTTAAGCATTCTTCTTTTAACATCCAGATGTAAATCTTGTCACTATCAGTTCCTAAACTATCAAATGCACTATACATCCTTCTCCCCTCGGGTGAACTAATATCATTTGTTTTTGTGTCGAGATATTTAAGAATTATTTTCTCATCATCTTTTGTGATTATTAAAGAGTTTGAGGAATTTTTCGGTGTTGAATTGCACCCTCCCCAAATAAGCATTACTGATAAAAGAAAAATTAATATAATCCATTTCTTCATTTTAACCTCCCAAGAATTTTACTATTACCGATGTTCCCTCGATCATATCCTACTAACACCAAAGAATACTCTAGATTCGTTTTTCGCGCCAAGGATGGCGCGTCCTCTGCACGATATGTCGTAGAACGACCGCGCCATGAACCTGCCATATTGTGGCAGTCTGCCCATGGAATCATGCTTTATATAAAGTTAGGGGCTACCTCAAACCCCTAAGGAAAATCGCGACGTGCGTCGGGTAAGAGCAATCCGGGGTTCGAAGCTCGCGGTAATGTACCTGTGCGGAGTAGCCATTATCTCCAACATGCAGGGCTATCCCTTATGACCCACTATGGT
>JAAXUD010000437.1 GCA_013336205.1 Lentimicrobium sp.
TATGCTTCAAAGTACAGTTTTATGCTTGAAGCACCCGGGGTTATTGTGCAGGACACCACTGGTGCCGGAGATGCCGCATTGGCAGGATGGATACATGCCTGGCTGATGAACAGAAACCCGGAAGATTGTGTGCGCTATGGTCATGCCATGGCATCGCTTGTTTTACAGGTTAAAGGTGCAATTCACCCCGGGCTTACTTTTGAATTACTCGAATCAATTTATAAGAATTATAAACAAACGACATGATATCAAGTGATTATCTGAATATACATCCGGAAATAATGGAAGCGCTTGCCAACGGCAAACCTGTGGTAGCCCTTGAATCAACCATTATTGCGCATGGCATGCCCTACCCTCAGAATATTGAGACAGCCCTGGAAGTTGAAAATATTGTACGGGAAAACGGAGCCGTTCCGGCCACGATTGCCATTCTGGAAGGAAAGCTTTGTGTCGGATTGAATCCGGCCCAGCTTGAAATGCTTGGAAATTCGGAGGATGTATGGAAAGTAAGCATCAGAGATATGCCCTATGTTGTGAGTAAAAAGCTCAAAGGGGCCACCACTGTGGCCTCAACGATGCGTATTGCATCTTTGGCAGGAATCAGGATATTTGTAACCGGAGGAATAGGCGGTGTCCATCGGGGCGCTGAAACAAGCATGGATATTTCTGCTGACCTAACCGAAATGGCACAAACAGATGTGGCGGTGGTTTCAGCCGGCGTGAAATCGATCCTTGACATTGGTCTTACACTTGAATATCTTGAAACCAACGGAATTCCGGTGGTTACCTTCGGCCAGGATGATTTTCCGGCATTTTATTCACGCAGCAGCGGGTTCAAATCTCCCTTGCGCCTTGACAAACCCGGTGATATTGCCTCTATGCTTCGCGTCAAATGGCAAATAGGCCTCAAGGGCACCGTGCTTATTGCCAATCCGATACCTGCGGAACATGAAGTTCCGTTTTCGCACATGGAAGCGTTTATTGAGGATTCATTGCATGAAGCTGACAGGCAAAATATAACCGGAAAAAAGATTACCCCTTTTTTACTCAGGACTATCGCCGAAAAAACAGGCGGCGAAAGTCTTGCAGCCAATATAGCACTGGTAAAGAATAATGCAGCACTTGGGGCACAAATTGCTGTTAAGCTTGTGCTTGATTAGTCAGAAGGGGTTGCTATAGAATAGCCAGGGAGTAATGACTGACAGTTTAAAAAAGCTACCGGGATCCCTGACTGATTAACAGAATTGATGGTTTGCCATCAACCCAGTTTGCCCCTGCCTCGCGCTGATTGCGATAGCAATTGAGGGTAGAAATAATCAGATCATACGAAGAGAAGTTATCTTCCCCGCCATCAAGCCTAACAGGCTTAATTTCAGGCACCTGAGCTCCATTTACCGGCACTGCAAGTGGCAACAGACAAGCAGAGTCAATCTTACAACCCGGATTAAAACTTCCGGCCATTTCCTGCAGATAACTTTCGTCATTTGTTTCCATGATAATCAGGATATTACAGACCTTTTCGAAACCCTTGTCGATGAAAAGTCCTACATCACACTTCACTTTATCGAAAAAATAGCGGGCTTTGCCACCGGTTTCATCCTGTCCCATCAATGGCCTGGAACTACCGACTATCATAAGATCATAATTGCCTCGATTGGCTGTTTTTATAATCTCCTGAGATACATTTTCTGCTGTTCTGTAAATCGCCCTCACATCTATGCCTGCTTCTGCTGCTATTTGTTTTACCTGAATAAATGCATCTTCTTCATACATCCGGGCATTTTTTATGGAAATTTCCGTGTTCGGTGTGAGGTGCAGGGCTGTCATTTTCAAGCCTTCCTTACGGTTGCCAAAAAGGCTGTTTACCATAGACACCAGCTTACCACCAGCCTCAGGAGGTCCAAAAGCAATCAACACTTTCAGCAGGCCAATGACTGGCTGTTCGGTTTCAGTTTTGCGAAACAAATAATTAATCAAACTCATTGCCGGACCCGTCATAAAAGTAGTAACAAGCGCCATCAATACCAGTATAGTAAAAATCTCCGGCGACAACACCCCGATATCGTAACCTATATTCAGCGCAACCAGTTCTATCAGCCCTCTGGTATTCATCAAGGCACCGATAAGCAGACTATCCTTCCATGACTGGCCTGTAAATCTGGCGGCTAAAGCGCTTCCCGCAAATTTTCCGATCACCGCTACAGCTATAACAATCAAACCGGTTATCCATAAAGAAGGTTCATTCAGCAGTCCAATCTGGGTGCGAAGGCCGGTGTATACAAAAAACAGAGGCAGTAACAATACAAGGCTGACATCCTCAATCTTTTCAGCCATAATCTGTTTAAACCTGACATTGTCCGGAATTATCACTCCGGCCATAAAAGCACCAAATAGTGCGTGGATGCCGATTACTTCAGTAATATAGGATGACAATAGCATAGTACTAAGCACCACAGCAACCACCGGCTTACTGATGGTTTCTTTTACCGTGTATTTATGAGCGATTTTATTGAGTAACGGCCTCATTACCATTAGCATCAACAGGATATAAACGAGAGAAAGCCCAATGGTCATTAAGGCTCCTCCAATTCCAGTGGAATTAGCAATTGCAACCACTACCGCAAGAATTCCCCAGGCAGTAACATCATCAACTGCTGCGCAGGTAATGGCCGTGGCTCCAAGGGGTGTTTGCGTTAGCCCTCTTTCCTGGACAATTCTGGCAAGAACAGGAAATGCAGTGATGCTCAAGGCAATTCCAAGAAAAAGGCTAAATGCAACAAATGTTGTTTGTTGCGGGGCAAATCGGGTATACAGAAAATATGCAAGGCTTACCCCAAGCGCGTATGGAATAATAATACTTGCATTACTGATCACTACTGCAGAGCCTGCCTTTTTTTTCAATATGCTGACATCCAGTTCCATTCCTATAATGAACATAAAAAGCATTAAACCGATCTGGCTCAGGAATTGAATATTCCCAAGAGAGGTTGCCGGAAAAAGGAAAGCATTGATTTGCGGGAAAAACAAGCCCAACAATGAAGGCCCAAGCATAATCCCTGCCAGAATCTCCCCTATTACAGTAGGTTGACTAATCAATGCCATCAGCCAGCCTAAAAGCCGGGAAGCAATTATAATAACCAGAATCTGAAGAATCAGCACTGAGAGCGGATGCTGCAGGTTAACGACAGAGAAATCGAAAACCAGACCTGTAGCTGAAAATTCAAAAGGCTGGGTTCCTCTGCTCCTTTCCAGAGCCAGACCGGCTGAAAATACCTGCCAGAGAGTGATGGTTACAGCCACCAGAACTGTAAAGTAAAAAAGCGAACTCTTATGGTTTTTGATAAATTCTTTCGCGTGCAGCGTAAGGAAAAAGTGGTTGGAACTGGTTTGGGTTTATCCATAAGTAAAAATATTATTAAGGATGATAGAACCCTATATTCAATTTGGGCAATATGCCCTGCATTAACTTTTGTAGCTTTATCTTCAATTCTAAAGGGATATTTTTATGGGATTTCCCAGGTAAAAATACCTGCAATAATAGATATTTTAGAAAAAGTAGTAAATCATAATATCATAATATTAGATACAACAGATGAAAGTAAAATTAAAATAAAATGCA
>JAAXUD010000438.1 GCA_013336205.1 Lentimicrobium sp.
CTCCTTCCCCCAAACAGGGGAAGGAGGGACCTTCTTTGGGAGGTCTAACCTTCCAGGTTTGAATGCAGTTCTTTCCTTGCCCCTGACTTCTGAATTGGCTGCGAAGTTTGTTAGTGCATGGATAACCTGGAAGGTTTTTATTACAGCCTACCCGAAGCTGCGAACTCCCGGATTGGCTGCGAAGTTTGGTGGTACACGGAAAACCCGGAGGGTTTGGGAGGCCGGGAACAGATCAGGATACAAAAAAAAATCCGGATCAAAAATCCGGATCTTAATATGTATTCAAAAACACCGGTGTAAATCCGGATTTATAGACATGAACTACTAAACATCAATCTTGGCATACTTAGCGTTCTTCTCAATAAAATCGCGGCGTGGTGGAACTTCATCGCCCATCAGCATTGAGAAAATACGATCGGCTTCGGTGCCATTGTCAATGGTTACCTGGCGCAGGGTTCTGAATTCGGGGTTCATGGTGGTTAACCAGAGTTGTTCCGCGTTCATTTCTCCCAAACCTTTGTAACGCTGAATATGCACAGAGCTTTCTTTACCATTGCTCAACTCGGCAACATAAGCCTGACGTTCTTCCTCATTCCAGCAGTAGCGTTCATTGTTTCCCTTGCGGATAAGGTAAAGTGGCGGCGTGGCAATGTAAACACATCCATTCTCTATCAGTTCCTTCATATACCTGAAAAAGAAAGTCAGGATAAGGGTAGCGATATGGCTTCCGTCGACATCGGCATCGGTCATGATTACCACCTTATGATAACGCAGTTTCGTCAGGTTGAGCGCTTTGCTGTCCTCTTCCGTACCGATGCTGATACCCAGGGCGGTAAAAATATTCTTGATTTCCTCGTTGTCGAAGATCTTATGCTGCATGGCTTTTTCCACATTCAGGATTTTTCCCCTGAGTGGCAGAATGGCCTGAAAGCGGCGGTCGCGGCCTTGCTTGGCTGTTCCACCTGCGGAATCTCCCTCGACGAGGTATATCTCACATTTCGCCGGGTCGCGTTCGCTGCAGTCGGCAAGTTTACCCGGAAGTCCTGAGCCGGTTAACACGTTCTTGCGCTGAACCAGTTCGCGGGCTTTGCGGGCTGCGTGACGGGCAGTGGCAGCCAGAATCACTTTATTAACAATGGTTCTGGCTTCTTTGGGATGTTCTTCCAGATAATAGTTCAGCAACTCAGCCACAAGGGTATCCACAGCACCCATTACCTCATTGTTTCCAAGCTTGGTTTTGGTCTGTCCCTCAAACTGTGGCTCCTGAACCTTAACCGAGATAATGGCGGTCAATCCTTCACGGAAGTCATCGCCATTGATGTCAAACTTAAGCTTGGCCAGCATCCCTGATTTGTCGGCATATGCTTTCAGGGTGCGGGTGAGCGCCCTGCGGAAACCGGCAAGGTGGGTTCCACCTTCATGGGTATTGATATTGTTTACGTAAGAGTGTATATTTTCAGAGAATGAAGTATTGTATTGCATGGCAACTTCAACAGGAATATCATTCTTCTCCCCTTCGATATAGATAGGTTCAGGCATCAGTTTTTCCCGCATGCCATCCAGGTATTCAATAAAGTCGCGCAAGCCGTTTTCGGAATAGAAATCCACCGAAGGGTGCTTGCCTGTCTCATCCAGCTCCCGCTCATCGGTCAGGGACAGTCTGATGCGTTTGTTCAGGAAGGCGAGTTCACGCAGGCGCGAAGCCAGAATCTCGAAATCATATTCTTCGAGTGTAAAAATAGTGTTATCAGCTTTAAAATGAACAGTGGTGCCGGTTTTATCGGATTCACCAATAACCTTGACAGGATAAAGTGGCTTACCAATCGAATATTCCTGCTGGAATATTTTGCCTTCACGGAAAACAGTAACAACTAACTGAGAAGAAAGCGCATTCACGCAGGAAACACCCACCCCGTGCAAACCTCCGGAAACTTTATAAGAACCTTTGTCGAATTTACCACCGGCGTGCAGCACAGTCATTACCACTTCCAGGGCGGAACGTTGCTCCTTCTCGTGGAGGTCGGTCGGGATACCACGCCCGTTGTCACTCACGGTGATTGAATTGTCGGTATGGATTATTACATCAATATTGTTGCAGTAACCGGCAAGTGCCTCATCTATTGAGTTGTCAATAACTTCATAAACAAGATGGTGTAAACCCCTGGAACTGATATCGCCGATGTACATCGCCGGGCGTTTGCGAACCGCCTCGAGCCCCTCCAGTACCTGTATGTTTTCTGCTGTGTAATTACCGTTGCCATTTCCGATTCTGCTGCCCGCACCGTTGGTTTCAGCAGGATTATTCAATTCGCTCATATTCAGTTTACTAGTATAAATTTATAGGTATGCAAAGGTAGGCTTTTTTACCTTAGGTTTTACACCTGAAATGATTCAAAAATGTTGGAAGTTATTAACAAAAATAGTGGGGGAAATATGAATTTCAGCTAACAAAGACAAGGCTGTTTAAAAGGTTCAAATGCCCTGCGGGCGTTCAAAGGGTTCAATGCGCTTCGCGCGTTCAAAAAGTTCAAATGCCCTTCGGGCGTTCAAAAGGGTTCAATGCGCTTCGCGCGTTCAAATGGTTCAAAATTGTTCAAATGCCCTGCGGGCTTTCAAAATGGTTCTATGCGCTTCGAGCGCCTGTCTGCATGGTTGCCCTTGCAATCAGGCAGACAGGCGCCCGCAGGGCATTTGAACTTTTTACTTTTTACTTTAGACTTTTTACTTTGAGCTTTGAGCTTTGAGCCTTGAGCTTCAAAAAGCATAAGAAACCCCTCCCAATACCTGAAAACGGTATCCCGGATAATTATACCATTTATAATACCTGGTTCCGGTAAGATTGCTGAAATTCAGGAAGGCTGAAAGCAGTTTCGTGTATCTGTATTCAAGCCCCAGGTTAACATCGGCATAGCCTTTCATTTCCTCTTTCAGATAAATACCCGGATTTTCCTGATCAGGAACACGGGCATATTGTTTGCCGTAATAAGTAAACCCGGCGCGGGCAACAATCTTTTTCTGGATATCGTAAAAAGCATCGGCGCCAAAATTGCTGCCTGGTCTGTGCCAGGGCGTTTCCTTGTTTTTAAGCGACCATTTCTCAAAACCCGCGAAAGCCTTGACCCTGATCCGTTCAGCAGTCTGATATTCAGCTTCAAAACGACCTTTAAGCATATTTCCGTCGTAATAAATCAAGGTAAACCGGTTAAACAATTCCTGGGAATCATCGTTCACAAAGAATCCCTCATTTACAATACTGCTACTCCGGAATGAGGCGGTAAGGTTAATATGCTTACCTGCCCGTGCCCTGGCATTGGCATAAAAAGCAAAACGCTCCTGCGTGTATTGCAGTGGCAGCACCGATTGCACAAACGGATTTATTTCACTGAGGTTATCAAATCCCTTCCTGGTCACGCCCCCGGTTATTCCGGCAGTTATAACCAACGCCTCTTCTATCACCCTGACCTGGGCTTCTGCAAAGGGAAACAAAAAAGCCTTTGAAATCGAATCAGCGTGTATCGATAAATTTAATCCAAACAATAGTTTATACTCATTAAACTCAGTACTGATAAATGGTTTAAAGGCCAGCAGTGCCGATTTCTGTTTGAGTGTACTGTCTT
>JAAXUD010000057.1 GCA_013336205.1 Lentimicrobium sp.
TTTTTCATTATATGCGCAGGCTCAACACCGTTATTGTTAATGAAGAGAAAACCGAAGGCTGGGAGGATATTTATCACAAACGGCACATTGCCATTGGAATTCCAAGTATGTATGGTAAGTACCGGGAGCCGAAATTTGAGGCTTTAGGGCTGGCGTTCCGGCTGGAGAAAGTGGCTGCAGGCTTGATGGAGCAACTGATCGGCAGTATAAACCTGGATTATATTACCGCCAAAACACTACGTCGCATTTACCTGGTGCTGGAATTATTCCGCGAAGGACTCGAACTCGATGGTGTAAGCGATCAGGGGTATGATTCAAATCTTAAGATGTTCCGTTTCAGTTTGAATTCTGCCAGTTTTTCTGTCGGACAGTATATAAACAGACTCCAGTTTATGTCGGGCAGTGTGCGTGAAATTATCAATAAGTATTTTCTCCGCATATATGATCGGCAGTTAAGGGTTATCATACCTCAGATTTATCCCGCCGAAATGAAACAGGATGAAGCTGCCAGCAAGCAGTTTCTTGTTCGGAAATCAGAACAGTTTTACCGCGAGATGTTATCCTCTGCTTTTATGGTTCAGCAGCTTGATGCATTTATTACCCGGATTCTCGGCTCGTTCAGGCTTATGGTCGATAACTATCCTGAAGAGACCATCCGCAGCATCATGTCCTACAATACCGATCTGGTTATTTCATCCCTTTACAAGGAAACCCCTGAAATGGATAACCAGATCTTTCTGGGATCAAAAGCCTATTTTCTGAAAAAGTTGTTCTTGCTGGGATTCCCGGTTCCGCCCGGATTTGTGCTTACCACCGAGATTTTCAGGCGCCGCGAAGCCATATTGCAGAATCCTTATATTGAGAAGGAATTCGACCTGATGATCCGCAAGCAGGTAGCCAGCCTCGAGAAACTTACCGGGCAACAGTTTGGAAATCCGAACAACCCTTTGATGCTTTCAGTCAGGTCGGGCACTGCCATTTCAATGCCCGGGGCTATGAATACTTACCTTAATGTGGGCATTAATGATAATATCGTGGAAGTGCTCAGCCGGCAGCCTAATTTCGGATGGACCTCCTGGGATTGTTATCGCCGCTTTCTGCAAAGCTGGGGCATGGCTTACGGGGTTTCGCGCGATGAGTTTGATATGGTTATGATCGAATTCAAGAAAAAATATGGGATTGACCAGAAAATTGACTTCTCAGGGGCTCAGATGAGAGAAATGGCCTATGCCTATAAAGACATTCTCTTTAGTCATAATATTCACTTTAAAGAAGAACCGTTTGAACAGCTGAAGCAGGTGATTTTTAATGTGCTGGAATCCTGGTCAAGCGAAAGAGCGCAGGTTTACCGCGATTATCTTGAGATAGCTGATGAATGGGGCACTGCCGTGATTATTCAGAAAATGGTGCTGGGTAACCTTCATCGTACTTCCGGAACAGGCGTACTGTTCACACATGCACCTGATCTTGAAAAGCCCGGGATGCATCTTTATGGCGATTTTACCCTTTGCAGCCAGGGCGAAGATATTGTGGCCGGACTGGTGCATCCATGGCCGGTTACGGAAAGGCAGCGCAAGAATATGTTCGGCGATAAGGGGGTTTCATTGCAGTCTTCATTCCCGGAGATCTATGCCCGGCTTTCAGAAGTGGCTTTGGCACTCACCGAAACACACGGCTTTAGTCACCAGGAAATTGAATTTACCTTCGAAAGCGAGAAACCCGAAGATCTGTTTATTCTTCAAACACGCGATCAGGAAATACGCAAACCCGATCTGAGCTATGTTTTCGATTGCAAAGTGAGCGAAATGAAACTGCTGGGACGTGGCATCGGACTCGGGCAGGGTGTTATGAACGGTATCCTGGCTTTCGATATGGACGATCTTGTGTTGTATGCCGACCTCAAAGACAACAAGATATTGATCAGGCCAGACACCGTACCCGACGATATCGGGATGATTTTTGCCTGCGACGGACTGGTAACAGCCCGTGGTGGTGCCACCTCGCATGCCGCGGTTACTGCAGTAAGACTCGATAAAACCTGCGTGGTAAACTGTACAGAACTTGTTGTTAATGAAAAAGATAAGCTCTGTATTATCAATGGTCGCACACTCCGGAGTGGAGAGAAAATTGCCATTGACGGAAACCTTGGGAATATTTATATCGGAAATTACCCTGTTAAACTCGCTGAGATCATCTAATTTGTAAATTGCAACAGATTTTCAGCTTATAAAAACTAGTGATTATGGAAAGACCAAATGGCAGGAATCTGCTGGGTATCAACGGAGCAGGCAGAATCGGGAAGTTAACCCTATGGAATCATTTATTGCATAGAAACTTTGGTGGAATCGTGGTGAATGTGGGTAGGGGAGTAGGTAAAAACCTCGATTCCCTGATTCACAACATACTGAATGATTCCACTTACGGTTCGCTTTCGACCTTCCTTTACGGGCGTTCCGGCCGGAAATGTGTAGTAAAAATACTTGATTCAGCACAGAGCCTTGTAGAGTTTGATGGTATTCCGGTGCAGTTTTTGAATACTGCCCGAAATCCAAAGGATATCAACTGGTCAGCCCACAATGTACGCCTGGTGGTTGATTGCACCGGGGCTTTCCTCGATCCTACCATTCCGGCCGACAATCCAAAGGGTAGCCTGCGCGGTCACCTGGAAGCCGGCGCTGAAAAAGTAGTGGCAAGCGCGCCATTCAAAATTAAGGATTCAACCCTGAAAACACCGGCCGATTCCACTATGATGGTGTTTGGTATCAATCACCTTGACTTTGATGTTAATAAACACCACATCATCTCAGCCGCCAGTTGCACCACCACTGGCCTTTCGCATATGATGAAGCCCTTGATGGATACACCGGAAACCTCTACCATACTTACGGCTTCCATGTCCACTATTCATGCAAGTACCAGCACCCAGAGTATCCTTGATTCAGTGCCCTCCGCCGGATCTTCCGACTTGCGAAAAAGCAGATCGGTACTCAACAATATTATTATTACCTCAACCGGTGCAGCCAAAGCGCTGGAAAAGATTATTCCTGAAGTGCAGAAAGTCGGATTTATGGCTGACTCGGTTCGTATCCCGATAAATACAGCCAGCCTGATAATTCTGAACATCACCTTCCATTCTCCGCTGAATGAAATTGGCGATCCCGTTGTAACCCGGGAGTTTCTTAACAGCGTTTATGAGCAGGCCGCCCATGGGCCAGCCAGCGGATTACTCGAATTCAGTGAGGAACAGAATGTGAGCGCCGATATGATTGGCAGGCAGGCGGCAGTGGTTATCGAAGGTGTTGAGACCCATACACGCACCGGCTTTATGGCTTTGAACCCCTCACTTTTGAAAAACTTTGGCGTTGATCTTACCCAGGACATCATGATTCCTGTTTGCCATGCCAAGATCTTTGGCTGGTACGACAATGAGTTTGGCAGTTATGTAAATATGCTCGGAAAACTGACCGAATATATTGATAAAAAGATGTAGGCGAATCTTTAATAATTTGAAACCAGTTAAATAGCCGCGTTTGAAATAAATACGGCAGAATAATGCAGGCAAATGCAGGAATACGACAGCTCGTGTTTCTGCATTTGTTTTATCAGTTATGTCTCAAAACAGATTCAGTCAGGCACTTGCCCCCTTCAAACAGCCGAAGGCTGCGGAACTTTATGAACAGCCGCAGGCTATTGAACTTTTTGAACAGCCGAAGGCTATTGAACTTTTTAAACCTGCCTGATTGCCTGGGCATCCAGACAGACAGGCGCCCGCAGGGCAGTTGAACCGCTTGAGGTCCGTGACACGCGTCAGAAGGTAAGACGCGCGCAAACTGTGAACTTTTTGAACAGCCGAAGGCTTTTGAACGCGCGAAGCGCATTGAACCTTTTGAACAGCCGCAGGCCATTTGAACTTTTCGTTCTATTGTAGCTTTTATCCTACCTTTGCGCCCTTCAATTTTAAACAACTATGATGGAAAAACAACGACTGACCAAATCCGGATTGGTGAGTTTCAGGCGCTGGACCCGCAAAGCATACGCGGTGTTTAACAGCCTGGGGCGAAGCATCCGGATTGGGGTACTCAGTCTGTCGTGTTCCATTCTTGTGTTGCCCGGCTTTAGTCAGGCGCAACCCGACAGCATTCAGAACGCAACCACAGACCGGGAACTTGAACTCGACGAAGTGGTGGTTAGTGCGCAAAGAACCCCTGTGGTTCAATCGCAGCTGATGCGCGTAGTTCAGGTAATCACCCGTGCTGAAATTGCTCAGTCGCCCGCAACTGATCTTGCAGGTTTGCTTGAGCATATCCGTGGTGTTGATATCAGGCAGCGGGGAGCGTTCGGTATGCAGGCCGATATCAGCATCAGGGGTGGAAGCTTCGACCAGACTTTAATTTTAATCAACGGTGTCAACATCAGCGACCCGCAAACTGGTCATCACAATCTTAATATCCCTGTCGATCTGTCTTCAATTCAGCGGATCGAAGTCCTGCAAGGTCCGGGAGCCAGGGTGTTCGGACCAAATGCATTCAATGGCGTAATAAATATTATCGCCGGCGAGCCTGAAAAGCCACAGTTAACAGCTTCCTTAAGTGGCGGTCAGTACGGATTTGCCCGTGCTTCAGCAACGGTATCGGTGGGAAAGGGGAATTTTAGAAATTTTTTGGGTCTGAGTGCCAACAGAAGTGATGGTTATACCGAAAACACTGATTTTAAAAACGGAAACCTCTATTATCGCACCCTTATACCTTTGGGAGGAGCTTCGTTTGATCTCCAGGCCGGATACACAGCCAGGGCTTTTGGTGCCAACAGCTTTTATACACCCAGGTATCCTGAGCAATTTGAAGAAACCCGTTCGCAGTTTGCTTCTCTGAAATTTACACCACCCGGCCGGATTAATCTCAAGCCCGTTGTATACTGGCGCCGGCACCATGACCGGTTTGAATTGTTCCGGAATGAAGCGCCGGAATGGTACAAAACCCATAATTACCACATGACCGATGTGGCCGGTGGTTCACTCAACTGGATGACCGCAGGCCGTTTTGGGAAAACATCCCTCGGTGCCGATTACCGTTTTGAGCATATTTTAAGCAATGTGCTTGGCGGGCTGATGGATGTGACAAAGCCTGTTCCGGGAGAAGACGACGTCCTGTTTACACGGTCTTTTCAGCGCCAAAGCTTTAGCCTTATGGCAGAACAGGCTTTTTACCTTGAAAAGTTCTCTGTTTCTGCCGGCTTATTGACACATATAAATAAGGCCCTGCCCGAAGGTATTAGTCTCTACCCGGGCATTGACCTTGGCTGGCAACTTTACCGGAATTTGCGCTGGTATGCCACCGCCAACCGGACCTTGCGACTGCCCACCTTTACCGACCTGTTTTATTCAGGTCCGACCAATACCGGTAATCCTGAACTGAAGCCTGAAGAAGCGGTTTCTTTGGAATCTGGTTTTAAGGGCAGCCTGAAATCGCTTGATTTCGAGCTATCGGTCTACCATCGTTGGGGCAGGAATATGATTGACTGGGTCAAATTTCCCGGAGATGAAAAGTGGCAAAGCCTGAATCTGACAGAAGTAAATGTAACAGGTCTGGAAGCAGGGGTGAATATTCCTTTGGGCAGGAAATCCAAAAACCCGGAAGACCTTCAACGCCTGAGTATTAATTACACCTGGCTTGATGCCAATAAAAGGAGTGATGGATTTACCTCTCTATATGTGCTGGATCATTTACGCCATAAACTCGACCTGAGCCTGGGTCACCGGATTACCCTGAATAGTGGCTTCGAATTAAGATTTTCGTGGCAGGACAGGGCTGGCGGGTATCTACCTTTTACCGATGGCGTATTTACTTCCGAAATTCCGTATAAACCGGTCTGGCTTGCGGGTTCAAGGGTTTATTATAATTTCACCCACTTTCAGCTGTATGTGGATGCTTCAAATCTTTTCGACAAGGAAGTAATCGACCATGCCAATGTGCCGCAGCCGGGAAGATGGATTGTGGGCGGTGTGAAGTTTAGATTTTCTCTGAAATAAATAATGCCTTCGCTGGAAGTTGGTTATTTTTTATAGTGATATATGCTATTTTTCCTTTCAGAGGTCTCTTGGAGGTGCCCGGTTATTAGAGCCACTTATTTTACAAAAATGTAAAATATATAGCGATATATTTTACAAAAATGTAAAAAAAGAGGCTTTTATTTGGATTTTTCCCTGCTAAAGGCTATATTTGCATTGCCTAAACTTTTTAATTATGGTAATACGCAGCCGATATCTCGAAAAAATTGAAGGTGCATTCAATGTGCTCCCAATAGTTATATTGATAGGTGCCCGACAGGTAGGGAAAACCAGTCTGATGAAAATGTATCCTTTCAGTGGGGCTTCCTTGTTTTTGAATGGACAGGATCCGGAGGTTTCTTCGATATTTCAGAAGCTTTCGGATTTAGAAGCCTACCTGAAGGTCTATTTGAATCCTGAAATCAAAGGCATGCTATTAATAGACGAATTTCAGTTTATTCCGGGTATTTCAACCATGCTGAAAGTGTTGAGCGATAAACATGAATCATTGAAGATTCTTTGTTCGGGTAGCTCAAGTATAGATATACAGCAAGTGGTTGAAGAGTCCCTTGCCGGCAGATTGCGTGTGATTGAAGTACTTTCCTTGTCTTTTGAAGAGTATCTGCTGTTTAAAGATGCTAAACTAAATGAACTTTATAAAGGATATGATATAACCGCTGGAGAGTCTGCTTTTTCATCGCAATTGCTTGCCCTGATGAAAGAATATCTTCTTTATGGGGGATTTCCACGTGCCGCACTTACCAACAATGCAGAACAAAAACTTGCTATTCTCGACGATATTTATAAAACCTATCTCATTCGGGATGTCAGAAGTTATATTAAAAATGAGCACTTTCTGGGGTTTAATAAAATGCTGCGTTTACTGGCAGCACAAACCGGTAATATTATCAATGTTAATGAATTAAGCCGGGAATCAGGGCTTCCATACAGAACAAGTGAAGAATATCTTGATTTACTGCAACAGATGTATATTATTAAGCTCATAGAGCCTTTTGCTACCAATAAAAGATCGGTTATTACAAAAATGAAGAAGGTGTTTTTCAATGATCTGGGCCTGAGAAATATAATAAATGCATCTTTTCAGGATATAGATTTCCGTGCGGATAATGGCGCACTTTTTGAAAATTTCGTGTTTCAGGAACTTTGGAGAAACCTCCTGCCTTCTGGTAAAATTTATTATTATCGCACCAAAGATGGCGCAGAAGTAGATTTTGTAATTGAGCAACCCACAAATCGTTACGCGGTCGAATGTAAATTCTCAAATCTTGAACGACCCATTGGGGTGCGAACATTAAAAAGCTTTGCTAAGAACGAAGGAATTTCGAATCTTTATCTTATTAACCAGAATCTGAATACTGATTACGATCAGGTGCGTTTTGTTCAGGGTTATTTTACTGACTTTATATTTAGAGGATAAATGGTAATTGAGAAATTGTTTAGTATTGTTAAACCTGATGAATTGGCCCGCGCAAAAGGATGGGCCTAATGATAATGGAATATAATTATACAATCTCTCTTTTTTCATCTGTTAAATAGAGAGAGCTGACTACGTAACCTTCTTTTTATGTTTGAATTGGCCGGCAATGTTTTCTTGGTTAACTTTGTTTTTTATAATTCACGAATTAGTCCGGTAAATTTGAACGCAATGAAAACATTTAAGTTAATGATGCTGGGTTTAATTCCCATCGTACTGTTTTCCTGTAACGGAAATGAAAACAGCAAAACTAAAAATATGGAAGAAAAGAAAGTTGTAGTCTATCAGGTGTTTACCCGCCTTTTCGGAAATACCGTTATAACCAATAAACCCTGGGGTACGATCGAAGAAAACGGGGTCGGGAAATTTAATGATTTCACGGATAAAGCGCTTGAAGAGATCAAGGCCTTGGGTGTTACTCATATGTGGTATACGGGTGTGCCCCATCATGCCCTGATTCATGATTATAGTGTTTTTGGTATCAGCAACGATGATCCGGATGTTGTGAAAGGTCGCGCCGGTTCTCCATACGCTGTAAAGGATTATTACAATGTGAACCCTGATCTGGCAGTTGATCCGGCCAAAAGACTGGAAGAGTTTAAGGCATTGGTTGACCGTACCCATAAACATGGTATGAAAGTTATCATCGACATAGTCCCCAACCATGTAGCCCGCGGCTATCATTCGGTTTCAAATCCGGAGGGCACTGAAGATTTTGGTGCTTCAGACGATAAATTGGTTGAGTATGCAAGGGATAACAACTTTTATTACATTCCCGGACAGCCTTTTAAAGTGCCTGAACCCCGCGACGGCTACAAGCCTTTGGGAGGGGAAAATCATCCCATGGCCGACGGGCGTTTTGACGAAAATCCTGCCAAGTGGACCGGTAACGGATCGCGCCTGGCACAGCCTGATTTTTACGATTGGTATGAAACCGTTAAAATCAACTACGGAGTTCGTCCTGATGGAAGCTATGATTTCGACTCGCTTCCGGATGATTTCGCGAATAAATCCTCTGCCGATCACTTTGCCTTCTGGAAAGACAAGGTTGTTCCGGATAGCTGGGTGAAATTCCGCGATATCGCGCTTTACTGGATTAATTTTGGTGTGGATGGCTTTCGCTACGATATGGCGGAGATGGTTCCGGTTGAGTTCTGGAGTTATATGAATTCTTCCATCAAACAAGCCAATCCTGACGCTTTTCTGCTTGCGGAAGTCTATAATCCGGCGCAATACCGGAATTACATCCTGAAGGGGAAAATGGACTACCTCTACGATAAGGTTGATCTTTATGACACCCTGAAGCATATTATTCAGGGGCATGGATCTGCCGACAACCTGCCTGCAATCTTTGAAGGTCAGGCCGATATTGAACATCATTTATTGCATTTTCTCGAAAACCACGATGAACAGCGCCTGCCCAGTCCTGAATTTGCGGGTAATGCAATTAAAGGTAAGCCGGCAATGGTATTGAGCGCGACTGTTACTTCGTCTCCGACCATGATCTATTTTGGACAGGAAGTCGGTGAACCCGGCGAGGGAAATGCTGGTTTCGGCAGCGCTTCCCGGACAACTATTTTTGACTACTGGGGCGTGCCGGCCCATCAACGCTGGATGAATGGCGGCACTTTTGATGGTGGAAAACTCACCAACGAAGAAAAGTCCCTGCGTGATTTCTACAAAAGACTGCTTAATTTTACCCTCAGCAGCCCGGCTTTAATGGGAAAATATCAGGAGTTGCATTCCTATAACCGTGCAAATACAGTGGGCTATTACGACAAGTGTTTTTCATTTGCCCGCTGGTCGGATGAAGAGAAGCTTATTGTGATTGTAAACTTCAAGGATTCAATTACGGATGTATATGAATTGCAACTGCCGGCAGCTTTGATTCAGGAATGGAAACTGAAGGATGGCAAATACAAACTTAAAGACCAATTGTATCAACAGGCCGGTTTTGAGTTGATTGTTGCCAATGGAACCGGAAAAGTTAAGCTGGAAATTGAACCACTCGAATCGTTCATTCTTTCACTTGAGTAATATTATTTAACCAGCAATTTAATTGTCAGTAATGTTATCAAGGCGTAGTTTTCTCAGAAATGGCAGCATCGTTATTGCCGGAATTTCAATGAGTAATGTTTTTGACCTTTCGGCTGGCACGTTTTTGTCGGGCGGTACAGATTTTATCAGCGGACGGCCCGATCTGAAGGAACGCAAATTCATCAGCCGGTCTGTTGAAGCAACCATAGGCAGGGTGAAAGCGCGGATTGCAGATCCTGAGTTGGCCTGGATGTTTGAGAATTGTTTCCCGAACACCCTCGATACCACCATAAGCCATTTTACCAAAAACGGCAAACCCGATACCT
>JAAXUD010000439.1 GCA_013336205.1 Lentimicrobium sp.
CAACGATACTACACAACTGTCTGACCAGGAAGGTGTTTTTATGAAAAAAGCACTACTGGCCTGCGGAACCGTTGAAGAGTTTGAAACTTTTATCCGGAACTATCCCAGGCCAATGGGCGTTGAAGCGAATTTTGGTGTTATTGATGCATTTGGCGGGGCCGCTTATTTCGAAACCGATAATTTTAAATATGCTAAGCTTGATGTGAATGATCCCCGCATTGCGCCTCATGGATATCTGATTCACACAAATTATAGTTTCACCGGCGAACCGTCGCAAGGCGCGGGTTATATCCGCTTTGAAACTGCGGAACAGTTGTTTTACAAAGCTTCGGCCACACAGAATCTGAGTGTGGACTATATCATCAACAACATGATGACTTCACTCGAAAACTCGCTTACAGGCGAAAGTCTTGCCGAAGCTTTGAATCAGCCTGGGCAGGAATCGCATTTTATGTACTACCAGGATTGCATCAACCGATACAGCAGTGTTTCGTCTGTAGTTATTCAGGGCGTGATTCCGGATGAAAGTCCCGAATATACAATCATGTGGTCGAGGGTTGGTTTTCCGTTGTCGTCGGTTGTGGTTCCCATATTGCTTGACAAAAACGGAGCCTTACCTGCAGTGGTTACGGCACCTGATGGCGAAAATGCACTGGTCTGCGACAAATCCCTGTTATTGAAAAAAATCATGGTTCCCATCCGGCGAGGCTCGGGCAAATACTACATCGATCTTACAAAGGTCGCCAATGTTGAAAAAACAGGCATCCGACAATTGCTCGCCCCGATAGATGCCGCCATTATCAGCAAGACAATGGAGAATATGAAGCAATGGCGGACAGAACCTATTGACCCAAAAAAATTGAGCTTATTCTATGACTGGCTGGATCAGAAAGTTATCGGCTCATACCAGGAACTATTTGGCATTTAACAGATTGACAATACTTAAGAAAAAAAATCATGAAAAAGATAATTCCGGTTATATTTATTGGTATTCTGGCTCTTTATTCCGGATGCAAAAAAGAAGAAGAGAACCCAACAGCTTGTCTGACGGTCAGCAAAACCCTTGCCATTGAGAATGAAATCATAGACTTCTCTAACTGCTCAGAGAATGCAACAGCCTATTACTGGGAGTTTGGCGACGGAGAGGTATCAACATTGTCTGTTATTCAAAAGGCTTATGCAATTCCCGGCGTATATGAAGTCAAACTCACTGTCTGGCAAGGAGAGAAAACCGCTGTAACCACGCAGCTTATAACCATTGCTGAAGATCCGATGCCTGTCGCCTGTTTTACTGCCAGCAGTTCAACAGTTAAGGTTGGTGAGGAAATAACCTTCACCAACTGTTCTGTGAAAGCCGACAGCTATTTATGGGATTTCGGGGATGGCAGCACAGCAACGACAGAGAATCCAACACATACATTCAATGATTCCGGCGCTTTTACAGTGAAGTTAACCGCTTCAAATACAGAAGGTAGTTCTCAGGAAACAGCTTCCATCGCAGTTGAAACTGCCGGAGTGTTGCTTTCTGATGGCTTTGAAGACTATCCTGACTTTTCAATTACAGATTTCGGTGACTGGACATTAATCGACAACGACGGGGCACCTTCATGGGGTGTAAGCGGCATTGATTTCCCAAATTACGGATATACCGGCTCCTTTATTGTTTTTAACCCATCTCAGACTGTCCCACCTGCTACCGATCAGGAACGATTTCTCGCGCACAGCGGGGAAAAATATGCTGCCTGTTTTTCCGCAAAATTCGTCGGAGATGTCACTCAGAATGACGACTGGATGCTCAGTCCGGAGTTTGTATTGGGTGACAATTATAGTCTTTCACTGTGGATAAAATCATTATCAGATGAATATGGTCCCGACCGGTTTGTAATTCAACTGATTGAAGGTGAAACAATACACTGGCTTACACCGGTTGACAGCTACGTAGTTCCTCCGACTGCCTGGAACAACTACACCTATGATTTGGCTTCCTATGCCGGAAAAACCGTTGCTCTTAAAATCGGCTGCTATTCATCGGATGCATTCTCCATGTTCATCGATGACATTATTATTACCAATGAGGCCGGAAAGCAGGTTTTTAAACAAACCTTCGAGGAGACTCCTGTAATAAAAGCACCTGAACGCAGATAAAAACAATTCAAATAATCGATTAAAACCCCTGCCATTCCGGATGAGAATGGCAGGGGTTTTAATTGCCTCAATAAACCGGGACACAAACAGGTGAAGACAAAAATAAAGTATGTTGGCAGTTACTATTTTCTGATAAACTTAATCACCTGAAACTCCCCTCCCACTTTGATCCGGATGTAATACAGCCCTGATCTCAATTCTCTTGCATCAATACTCAAACCAATTCCTTCCGGTGTATAGCTTACGTTCACACTCCTACCAAGGCAATCGAAAACAGCAAGGTCTTCGAGGCTGTTTCCGGGGAGACTTAGCCGTAAAAAATCATCGACAGGATTGGGATATAGCGTAACTACCTCTGTTTTCCGGCTTATAGTTACATTGTTTGCCGCAGAAATCAGCCATTGATCCTGATCAAAATTTACTGAATCCAGTTCAAATTCCGTATAGATTCTGAATTTCTGATTATTGGAGTTGTGATCAAAAACAATGGTTGTATCCAATCCGGCGCCGTAAAATGTCAGCGGCACAGGCATTTCAAAAAACGACACCGAGGCATGCGATTGTGTTTGCCTGATTTCAACCTCATAATCACCTGCTGCTATCTGGCTGCACAGGATATTATAGGATGGATATCCCTGGCCATAATACCAGTCGTTCATGAATTCTGTCAGGTCCTTGCCCGAAGCAGCCTGCAGGTGTGCTATCAGATCGGAGGTACCTGCAAAACCATATTGAAGCCGGGCATCAGTCAGGTAGTTGCGGCAGGCAGTAAAAAATGCCTCATCTCCGCAAACCCATCGGAGCATATGCAACAGAAGAGCGCCCTTGCTATAGGAAAGCCTGCTACTGAAAATGCGGCTGACATCAGTAGTGTCATCCACGTATACCGATCCGTCAGGTTCGGATGTAATATAACTGATGTTTTGTGATTTCCAGAAAGGCCAGTAATAGCCTTCGAACAAGTGCTCGTAGGATAGTCCGGAAAGATAAGTAGCGAAACCTTCATTAAGCCAAATATCTTTCCATGAATTGAGGGTGATCATATCGCCAAACCACTGGTGTGCCAGCTCATGGGCTATGATTTCAAAATCGAAACGACCCATAAACGACATGGTCTGATGCTCCATCCCTCCTCCCCATCCAAACTGGGCATGCCCGTATTTCTCCTGAATAAACGGATATGGAGTAAAAAGCTGACTGAATAATTCCATAACCGGAACCGTTTGTGCCGTGCGTGGCATAATGTCAGCTTTATCCTCCGGATAAACATAGTTCAGGATTTCAACCGGAACTCCTTCCGGGTAGGCAAAATCAGAATAAACCTCGTAATTGGTAACTGCAATAGCAATGAGGTATGGGACTATTGGATAACGATGTTTCCAGTGACAGGTGCGCACGCCATTATTTACCACATCACTGAGCAGAAGACCATTGGAAGCAGTACGGTAAAGATCAGGCGAATTA
>JAAXUD010000440.1 GCA_013336205.1 Lentimicrobium sp.
GTATCTGAGATCCGGGTTCCCGATTTTCACGTCATCGTCTTCATCTTCCCGGTAAGGAATAATGTCGTCGAAATTAGGCCTTGAATAAGTGTAGGTTGCGGCAGCACGGAGGTTGGTGCGCTGGTCCAGCGTATATTTAAGTTGTAGCTGGGGAAGCAGGAAATGGTAGGTCCGCTTATCGGTGATTGTATCCCGGTAAAGTATCCCTCCGGCCTCATAATCTATGCCGGCCTTCATGCCCTGATTGTCAATATTGGTTGTTTCATACCGCAGGCCTCCGAGCAGCATCAACTTGTTAAAATCGTGCCTGAACATAAGGTAAGCCGCATAAATGTCCTCCTGCGCATGATAGTCTTCGCTGTATGATTCTGACCATGTTTCAGCTTCGTCGAACTTAAAATGCTGGGGATGTTTTTCATAAAAATCGCGCATCTCCGTTCTCCCGACCATATGATCCAGTAAATACCCGTGGTCGAGCAGGTCTGTTTCCAGGAAATCATCCTCAATGGTGGTCAGATCGAGAGGCGGTCCGGTTTGCGAGTAGATAGATACATTCTGTAAGTATTTATTAAACGATTGCGCATTGTTCTCCCTGGTTTTGTTCTTAAAACGGACTTTACCCCCGGCTTTAACATAGCCGTGTTGTCCTGATTTTGTCTGATAAGGAAATTCAACATTCAGTTTTGCGGCATAGTTCACATCTTCGATGCGGCTGTTGAGAAAAAGCAAATCGTCAAATTCATAGTTTTCCCATGTATAGGCGTCGATCGAATCTGATTCATAGGGAAACCGAACTTCAGGCCATTGCGGATCGGAATTATCAATAACCATGGTAATGCCTCCGTTATCGAACGAGGCTTCCATTCTGTCGGGCTGGGTTTCTGTGGCTTTTGACCACGACAGCTCATAATCAAGCTTTATTCCGTTTATAAACTTATGTTCTGCACCTATATTAATGGTAGAGATGTCCTGATCCTTGATCCGGTCTTTCATATCGCGTTGAATGCCGGCTTCACGATAAGTGAGCAGGTCATTGGCATCGGAGAGATTGTAGCTTAACCTGCGGCGCTGTTCGTTGTCGGAAAACCGGTTGTACATTCCCCTGAGATAGAATACCGAATTTGAATTTAAGCGGTAATCCAGGTTGGCGCTCAGGCCAATCCGCTGCCGGGTAATGGTGTAGTGCCTTAATTCAATATCCTTGTAAAGGACATAAAAATTTTCAGCGCCCGAAGTATCCTGTGCCTGCCCCAGCACCGGTCCGCGGGTATAATCATATTCCATATTGTGTGAACCCTGGTCGTTTTTGTAGTAACTGGAGTTCAACTGAAATCCGAGTTTTTTATACCGCTGACCATAAGAGAATTGCAGCTGGTAATTGTTGGATTTCATCAGGTTGTTATAGCCTCCTGAAACTGAAGCTGCTATTTCAGGAATGGTATCCCTGGCTGTTTTGGTGATGATGTTTACATTGCCGGCTATACCATCGGCATCCATGTCGGGGGTAAGTACCTTGGTTACTTCGATCATCTCAATCTGATCGGCCGCAATTACATCCAGCCCCACATAGCGGGCGCCACTTTCGGGTGAAGAGATCTGCTCGCCGTTGATGCTGAAGTTGGTAAACTCGGGAGCAGTTCCGCGGAGCTGTACATAACGCCCCTCGCCCTGATCGCGCTGCACCGTAACACCGGGAATCCGCTGTACAACTTCGGCGGCGTTTACATCAGGAAACTGCTTTATCTGCTCTGCCGAAACTATGTTCTTTATATTGCTGGCTTCCTTCTGCCTCACCATCGCCTTTACCTGGCCTTCAGTCTGCCCGATTACATCTACCTGTTCAAGTGTAGTAACCATTTCTTCAAGCCTGACCTTCAGACTCAGTGATTTTTTTCCTGCAAAGTCAATGTCTTTTTCATAAGGTTTGTAGCCAATGAAACTTACCTTGATCCTGACCTTACCACTTCCTATTCCATTGATACGAAAGTAGCCGTTATTGTCGGTTATCGCACCCAGGGATGTCTTCCCGATCAGAACCGTTGCTCCCGGAAGGCTGTTGCCGCTGGTAAAATCAGTAACTGTGCCGGATAAAGAATAATCATTCTGGCCTGCCAGGTTAATCGTTGTGAAAGAAAAGAAAATGAGTAATAGAAATGCAACTGTGTATTTTCCCGGCATCCGAACCTTCATTAGATGATAATAAACCATAAGAACAAAAAAACAGTCTGCCGCATAAATGCAGCAGACTGCGAGCCAATCACACTAACCAATTATGATTTTCCTTGTATAAATTGAATTGTTCTGAATTGCCTTTACAATGTAGATTCCTTTCTTAAGACTGCTTAAATTAAGCATGATTTCTGAAGAAGAAGATTCAAGTGAACTAACTACACTTCCGGTGATATTATATATTGAAAGAAGGGTTTTCCCGGCTTTTTCCATCTCAACTTTAAAAAGTCCGTCAACTGATACTGATGGATAAATCTGCAGGGCATGGCGTTCGGCTGCCATTTCAAAAATTGCAGTATTCCCGGTTGAATATGTAATTACAAGCTTTGGGATGCGCTCAGGATGGTGCAAGCCATCGCCACCGTCTTCAGGATCTTCGATGTTTTCGAACGACTCAAAATCTTTGGCATTGTCAAGCAAACTGGCCCCCTGATCTTCGCCACGCAGAAAAATAGTCATTGAATTGCCTGAATTCCAGCCCGCTCTGCTGACAACCTCCTGTACCACATTTTTGAAGTCAGGTGTACTGTAAGGCTGCCACATAGTCCAGGATTCGGTAATTGTCCATGGCAGTGAAGCGGTGGTCCAGGTACGGCCGTTAATCAATTCGGTTTCTACAAATGCGGGTGAATTATCCGCCGCTTCGGCAAATATTGTAATTCTTGCCTCGTCAGCTTCATCTTCATGGGCAAAAATATTCAGTACCGCCGATTCGATGATGGCACCCTGGGGTATGGTTACATTCTGAAAACGGAGAAAAGTCGTCATAATATTCAGGTCTTCGCCTTCCCATCCCATATCCAGGTCATCGTCATAGAGTTTATCAATGACGTCATTCTGAAACTCGCCATCGTCATAGGAGACATCAACACCGCCTTCAGTTCCGGTTTTCACGATACTCAATACCAATTGTTGCGCATTGGCTGTATAATAGATTTTAAGCTCCGGAATCCTTTCGGGATGATGCAGTCCATCGCCACCATCTTCGGGATCTTCGATGTTTTCGAAAGATTCAAAGTCTTTGGCATTGTCGAGCAAACTGGCACCCTGGTCTTCGCCACGAAGGAAGATTGTCAGCGCATTGCCTGAAACCCAACCTGACCTGTTGATAACAGACTGGACAACATTTTTAAAATCCGGCGAACGGTAAGGCTGCCACATGGTCCAGGGTTCCGTAATTGTCCAGGGCAAAGAAGCCGTTGTCCAGGTTCGGTCGGTAATCAACTCTGTTTCGACAAATGCAGGCGAGTTGTCGGTTGCTTCTGCAAAAATGGTGATCCGGGCTTCATCGGCTTCATCTTCATGTGCATAAAAAAGTAAAAATGCAGAGTCTATGGTTGCACCTTTGGGGATGCTGATATTCTGGAAGCG
>JAAXUD010000441.1 GCA_013336205.1 Lentimicrobium sp.
TGCGGGCAAAAGACAAAGACTTCAATGCCACCATGAAAACCGATTTTGATATTAACATTGGGTCGATCAACATCATCCCCCAGGATATTGGCCGGGTGATTCTCAACCTGATTACCAATGCTTTTTACGCAGTGAATGAAAAAAAGAAATCGAACAATGTGGGCTATGAGCCTGTTGTATCGGTAATTACAAAAAAATCAGGCGACATTGCTGAAATTATTGTCAGAGACAACGGCAATGGGATTCCGCAAAAAAATCTGGACAAAATTTTCCAACCCTTCTTCACCACAAGGCCCACCGGGCAGGGAACGGGTTTGGGATTGAGCATCAGCTATGATATTGTCACCAAAGGTCATGGCGGACGATTGAGTGTTGACTCGACTGATGGTGAAGGAACCACATTTACAATGCAAATTCCCATTTGAAAATCAAGCGGTTATGCGAAAAATTCTTTTTATTGCACTGATCTTCTGTTATACTGGTACTAACGCACAGTATATAAAACCGTTTTTCAAAACTTTATCCATTGAAAACGGCTTACCCGAAGGCTATGTGGTGGCTTCAATTCAGGATAAACTTGGCTACATGTGGTTCGGCACACAAAATGGCCTGGTTCGTTACGATGGCTATCAACTGAAACAATATGCCATACCCGACGATACAGGGGTTCCGCTGATATATTGCAGCATTAGGCTGTTGCATGAGGACAGGGAAGGAAAAATGTGGGTTTCCATTGACAATGAGGGATTGTATTTTTTCGACAGGCGGAATGATATTTTCGTAAAGCTCAAAATTGATGCCGCTGAACTCAATATTTTCAAAGATAATGGTCATTTTAAATGGGTCGAAGACCGGATAAGCGGTAAGCACTGGCATTTATTATTTGATTATGAAAAATCCAGAAGCTTTTTAACAGTATATGACGCAAATCGCAACAAGTTCGAAAAATATAGCGCAGATAGCAAAGGCAATCAGTTTATTCCAATGAATGAATACGTTGATTTACTTCAGGATGCTGCCGGAAAAATATGGCTGGCAACTGATAGTCTGTTAAGCCTTTTCGACCCGTCGTCCAAATCATTTAAATCCTGGTTTGTGATTCCAGACAGCACAAAAAAATTAAAGTTTGCTAATCTTGTTGCCGACCCTTTAGATCAGGATATCCTCTGGGCAAATACATTTATATCTGGCATTGACGAAAACAAGAATCCTTACAAGAGAATAGTTTTAGAAATCAATACCAGGACTAAAGCATATAAAATATTTATGCAGAATGACAAAGATCCGGCTTCCATGGCAGGTAACTGCACTGGTATAATAACCGATTCTTTAAAACGTATCTGGTTTTTAACTGACAAAGGAATTTCCCTTTTTAATCCACAAAATGAAACATTTACCAATTATGCGATAAAATTTCCAACTTCAACAACCGGCAACAAGACCTCAGTATATGCACTTACCTCCGATAAGGAAGGGAACCTATGGTTGGGTGGCTATAAAGGACTTTATTACCTTAACCTGAAAACTGCAGTTGCTACTGACTATTTTCACAGCAATGAACCTGGGAGCCTGCCTGATTTCGGATCCGGGATTAATAAACTGTTTTACGACCGGTCGGGTACTTTGTGGATCAGCATGCCCTGGAGTGGTATCGCTTGTCTTGATGAGCGTAAATCAATTTTCAATCCATTGGTAATTGCGCCACTTTCAGGTGAACCAACCGTTGGTCACCAACCCGACTTTCACATCGTTGGACATGCTTCTGACAGTATTTTCTATGTCAATAACTCATCGGGTCTTTTTGCCTGGAACTATAAACTAAACTCCTATACGAGAATAGAACTTAACAACAGCAATGTTTACCGGCAGATAAATGCTGTTATGGCTTCAAAGGATGGTCTGGTATGGATAGGATCAGGCGGAAGCGGGCTGTTTTGTTATAACCCGGTAAATAAATCGGTAAAAAACTACAGGAATGACCCTAAAGACAGTACATCCCTCAGCAGTGATTATATCAATATCCTTAAGGAAGACCAAAAAGGAAACCTTTGGATTGGGACCGACGATCAGGGGCTAGGAAGTCTTAATAAAACACGTGGAACATTTACCCGCTATCCGTTCATTCAGAATAACGGCACAATGGTGGCAAAAAATACGTTGGATGATAGCCGGGTGCATACCCTGTTTTTTGATAAAGAAGGGATTCTGTGGATTGGCACCAACCAGGGCGGGCTTAACAGGTTTGATACAAGAACCGGGGAGTTTACCTCCTTTCTGGATCTGAAGTCTGGCTTACACTGTGTGATAAACATTTACGAGGACAAGCATGGCAGGTTTTGGGCAGGTACCTACCTTGCAGGTTTGTTTTTGTTTGATAGGAAAACAGGTACAAAAAGACGATTTTCAGAAAAAGACGGGCTTCTCTTTAATTCCGTTTTCGGAATAAAGGAAGATGTCACGGGCAATATCTGGATTGCGACAGCAAGAGGCCTATCCCGGCTTGATCCGAAAAGCAATCGTGTTGTCAATTACGCTATTCCCATCGGGAACGTTGAATCCAATGATATTTTATATACCGGAGAGTCTGGCCGGTTTAATATAGCCACAGCAGGTGGTCTTATCTCGTTTAATCCTGAAAGGATGAATACCAGCACTGTTCCTCCAGAGCTGGTGATTGAATCTGTTGGTTATACCGACGCAAACAACAAGGATACCCTGCTGCACACATACGGAAGGAAACAGATAGAGCTGAATTACAATGAGAATAGAATCAGTTTTCAATTTGTGGCGTTTCATTATGCAGATCCTGGTTCGAACCATTATGCATACATGTTGGAGGGCTATGATAAAGACTGGATACAGGCGGGGACACAGCGGTCAGCCATTTATACCAACCTTTCACCCGGAAGCTATAATTTCCGCGTTAAAGCGGCCAATAGCGACGGGGTATGGAACGAAAAAGGCGCAAGTATTACCGTTACAATTCTGCCACCCTGGTGGAGAACCTGGTGGGCTTATTGTGCATATGGATTGATGCTGTTGGCTGGTGGTTTCGCTGTCCATCGTTTCCTAAAAGAACGTACCATCCGGATGGAAAGAGAGAAAACACAAAAGAGGGAGCTGCAACAAGCCAAAGAAATTGAAAAAGCCTATGCAAAACTTAAATCCACTCAAACCCAATTGATCCAATCCGAAAAAATGGCTTCACTGGGTGAACTTACCGCCGGCATTGCCCATGAAATCCAAAATCCGCTGAATTTCGTCAACAACTTTAGTGAAGTGAGCCAGGAGCTGGTTAAAGAGATGAATGACGAGTTGGCAACAGGCAATTGGCAGTTGGCAAAAGAGATTGCCGGCGATATTGAACAGAACCTCGAAAAGATAAATCACCACGGCAAACGCGCTGATGCCATTGTTAAAGGCATGTTGCAACACAGCCGCAGCAGCAATGGCGTGAAAGTGCCCACCGATATCAACGCCCTGGCCGATGAATATCTGCGCCTGGCCTATCACGGTTTGCGTGCCAAAGACAAAGACTTTAATGCCACGATGAAAACCGATTTTGATGAAAGCCTTGGCAGCATCAACATCAT
>JAAXUD010000442.1 GCA_013336205.1 Lentimicrobium sp.
TCCATCAGGCAAGCCTGACAATTATTGTCGAGGGCTATAAGCATCGACATGAGCGCTACCAATGTTTTACCGCTGCCTACATCGCCTTGCAGCAAGCGGTTCATCTGTTTGCCACTGCCCAGATCGGCCCTTATTTCTTTAATAACTTTTTTCTGGGCATTGGTGAGTTCGAATGGAAGATTCTGACTATAAAAGGCATTGAAATTGGCACCAATATGTGCGAAAACCCGGCTGCGCACCTTCTCCATTCTGACATACTTCAGCCTCAGCAGCTGCAGTTGAATAAAGAAAAGCTCATCAAACTTAATCCGGTTTTGTGCATTGACCAATGCTCCCGGATCAGCTGGGAAATGAATGTTTACCAAGGCTTCGGCGCGGGGCATGAGCCTGACAGCCTTAATCAGGGATTGACTGAGTATTTCAGGTATCGCGTTGTGCACCTGGCTCAGGAGCGTGCGCATAATACGCGCGAAATTTTTAGGTGTAAAACCGCGGCTTTTCAGCTTTTCAGAGGTAGAATAATAAGGTTGCAAAGGCTCATTGTTGCCTTGCATTTCCTCATCTGCAGGTTCTATATCAGGATGGGTGAAATTATACCGGCCGTTAAACAGATTCGGCTTCCCGAATATTATGTATTCCCGGCCAATTTCCACCTTTTCTTTTACCCACTTTGCGCCCTGAAACCAGATTAACTCCATTTCACCGGTGGAATCACGAAAGTTCATAACCAGGCGGGAAGTACGGCCGGTGCCAATTGTCTGCATACCGGTAACTTTGCCTCTTAACTGAACCCAGGCTGCCTCGGAATCAATTTCCCTGATCGTATAGAATTTGCTCCTGTCAACATACCTGAACGGATAATACAACAGCAGGTCGCCGAATGTCCGTACCTCAATTTCCTTGCGCAGCATTTCAGCCCGGGCAGGACCTACGCCCTTCAGGTATTCTATAGGAGTATCGAGAATGTGCGGCACTTTTCAGTTAAAGATTAGGCTATACAGCAAAGATACGATTATGCAACTTATACCAAAAACAAAAACCGCCCGGCATTGATGTGCAGGGCGGTTTTCATTACATTCCTATCTCGTTTAAAATTCCCAGAGGTTATGCTCGAAGGTAAAGAGATCATTTTTAACACGTTCTGCTTCCATCAACGCATCAATTCCAGTTGCATAGTCAGAAATACGACGGTCGTAAACGTTATCTTCCTTATATATGTAACTTGTAAACATGCGTTTCCAGAAAATATCATCGTATGTTTTGCGCGCCGAGCTGTTATTCCGGTTGAAAACTTCAGCTTTAGCCAGTACAGGGCGGGCTTCCGGGAAATAAATCCAGAACAAAGGATCGTAGGCCCTGAATAATCCCTTTTCGTCAAAATTATCACGCACCGGACAAATACCAAGAATACGGGTTTCCATTACAGAACGCTGTTTATCGAAAAACCAGTCTTCTTTTATCCTGAAACGCTTAACATCGGAAGGATTAAATTTAACCGAGATAATTGTATCGTACCAGTCGTATGGCGGATAAGGGCGTTGCATAGGCACCGAGTCAACCCGTTCAAGCCTGCCCATGATCTCCTGATAAGTTAGGGGAACCAGAAACTCATCGGTGGTAGAGGATGCATCATAGGCGGTAATGGTACCTTCCTTCAGTGCATCCATTAAAACCTGCATCAGACTGCGAAGATCGTTGTGAGGTACTTCAGGATAGTAAAATGCCTGATTCATTTTTTCACGCAGGTCTATTACACGCCAGATACGTTTGCTCCAGATCACATCTGCTTCGCGCACCCATGGATAGGTGATGGGTTTCTTTTCAATGGTAACTTTTTTATCGTAGATACCATCGCGCGGAGGGCTGTCAAGCACCTGAGAAATACCTGTTTTTGCAAAACCGGCCATTAATAAAACAATAGCCAGAAAACCAAATACTTTTTTCATCCGTTATAATTTATTATTTACAGCAACTTAAAAGTGGCTGAGTTTTCATTTAAAACTGCCGGAACCCGGACAGATTTACTTATCATTATATCCTTGCCGGAGAAACCTGTAATGTAACACCTGCAAAGAAATTAAAGAACGCTGTTTAAAGAACAATTATTGCACTATGATGCTGATGGTTCCAAGTTTACGGTTGCCATCAGGCCCTTTGGCCATAATATTCTCAAGCCAGATACGCTGACCACGCTTACTGTTGGAAATAAAAGTCTGCATCTCCTCTGTAAGCCTGTTGCCGGTTCCCGGACGTTCAAACGTATCACCGCCACGAACACCAACGAAAGTGAAAGAAACTATTTCAAAAGTAAGATCGAAGTCAAAATCTTCAGGCATCTTAGGGATAATAGCCCTTGAGGCCAACAGCATGCTTTTCTGTACAGGTCCGCCATCGGTGTTGGCGATATAGGCTTTAGGATCCGGAACACGTTTTATGCGGAATTCGGCAGAACCCATATTACGGGAAGTTTTACCATCGTTGTGCTTAACATTGATGGTGGCTTTTTGTCCGAGTGGAACTTTTACAACCCAGTTTTTGCCATCAGAAGCACGCCTGATTGAACCTGTTGAAATATCAGCAGAAATCTGTGATTCAGGAATACCGGAAGCTGCAATTGAAACAGGATTGTCAACATTTGCATAGAAAACGTTCATTTTGGTAGGAGCCACAGTCAATGAAGGCGTCATAACAAAATAGGATTCCTCAAAAGGATACTCTTTTGGTTCTCCATCGGGCCCTTTAACTTTAATTGTTCCGCGATAAGTCTGTAAACCGGTTGCGCCAGCACTTACAGAATATTTCGCTATACCAGCTTCCGCAGGAATCTGTCTGCCACCAATAATCACCTCAGGATTCTGTTTAGAGTCAATGGCAGCCACAATAATATCTGCTTCGTAGGTATCGCCTTTAAAGACGAGTCTTGAATTAGGAATCACCTTTGCAGCTACCTGGTCTGTTTTAAAGTCTGATGCTGTTACAGAATTGAAAAGTTTTGTTACTACATCGCCTTCTACTGCACGAACGTCGGCAATAAGTTTGTTCAGAAAAGTAACATTGGCAGCCAGGATAATGTGATAAAAATTATGCATTTCCCAGTTCTGTTTTGCACCACTGGCATCACGGAAAGGGCCTTCAGTATCCAGTCCCAGTTTTATAGCGGCACGATCTTCAGCTTCCAGAAGATTTACAATATCTTTCTTAAAGAGTTCAATCCTGTCTTTCAGTTCCTTTGATTTTCCTTTGGAACCATCCTGAGAATTGCCAATAAAGTAATTGGTCGATTCATCGTATTTGTCCTTTGATTCAATATCCCTGAGTGGTGTAATCCGAGCCTCTTCTATGGTTATTTTTTCAGAGCGGGAAATAACCTCATACTTTGCCTGTTCAATAAAAGTAACGAGATCCTCTGATATTTTTTTGGCCGTCTTGGCTTTTTCCCAATAAGGACCTACTTTATTCGCATTTAAAAGGTTTTGTTGCTCAAAACTTGCATACGTTGTTTCATTTTTTGATTTGAGGTTTTCATTGGTACCCTCAATGCTTTTGTTTACGATCACAAAAGCCTCAATAATTTCAACAGAAACGTTCAAAG
>JAAXUD010000443.1 GCA_013336205.1 Lentimicrobium sp.
TGTTAATGTTCCTGTCGAACTCAAACAGATCGAATTGTTCGCGCGGGTCGCGGCCCGGCTTGGCCAGCTCGAGTAAAATATCGGTTATCGTTGGGAGGCCGGCTGTTTCAGTAACAAAATCGCGCGGGTCAAGCTGCTTTCTGAGTTCTTCCTTTTCAATAAGATCCTGAATTGAGCAATTGAGCTTTTTCGCCATACGGAAAACAATCGGGTAGCTTTCCGGATGAACGGCACTGCGGTCGAGGAGGTTCTCCGCATTCCTGATGCGCAGGAAGCCTGCAGCCTGTTCAAAGGCCTTGTCGCCAAAGCGTTTAACTTTCAGCAATTGTTCTCTTGATTTAAACTCACCGTTTTTGTTTCTGTATTCTACCAGGTTCTGAGCCAGGCCGGGGCCAACGCCCGAAACAAAGCTCAACAGCTGCTTGCTGGCCGTATTCAGTTCTACCCCCACAAGGTTAACGCAACTAACAACCGTATCTTCGAGGCTATGCTGCAAAGCCGGTTGGTTCACATCGTGCTGGTACTGTCCGACTCCGATTGATTTAGGGTCTATTTTCACCAGTTCCGCCAGTGGATCCATCAGGCGGCGGCCAATAGAAACGGCTCCTCTTACGGTGACGTCATAATCAGGAAATTCTTCGCGGGCAACCGAAGATGCCGAATAGACCGATGCCCCGCTTTCATTTACCATGATGGAGACAAGCTGCCTGTCGAAAGGGATTTTCCTGATAAAGTTTTCAGTTTCGCGTCCGGCTGTGCCATTGCCGATTGCAATGGCTTCAATTCCATAGGCAGAAACCAGGTTTCTGATTTTCGAAACAGCTGGCCCTACTTCATTCTGTGGCGGATGCGGATAAATGGTCTCGTTGTGTAAAAGCCGGCCCTGCCTGTCGAGACAAACAACCTTACAGCCGGTTCTGAAACCGGGATCAATGGCGAGTAGGACTTTCTGTCCCAGGGGAGCGGCCAGTAAAAGTTGTCGCAGGTTGTTCGTAAATACTTTAATTGCCTCATTATCTGCCCTAAGCTTGGCAATCTGTCGCATTTCAGTTTCCATGGATGGCTGCAACAACCGCTTGTATGAATCCTTTACGGCCATTTGAACCTGTTCAGCTGCTGCATTATTTGCTTTTACAAAAATCCTGTCAAGGATTCCAATCGCCTTTTCTTCTTCCGGCTCAACAGAAAGTCTTAAAAATCCCTCTTCCTCACCCCGGAACATTGCCAGAATCCTGTGTGAGGGTGCCTTCAGAATACTTTCCTTGCTATCGTAGTAGTTTTGATAGAGCATTCCTTCCAGTTCCTTACCCTTAACCGGTTTTGAACTGATTACGGCTTCGCGTTCGAACAGATGACGCACCCGCTCCCGCGAAGTTTTGCTTTCGTTCACCCATTCGGCGATGATATCGCGGGCACCAGCCAGGGCCTCGTCTATTGACTTTACTGCCTTTTCTTCATCAATAAAGGCTTCCGCTTTAAGCCCGGGATCGATGGCCTGCTGAGCCATAAGCAGCGTAGCCAGGGGTTCAAGTCCTTTTTCCCTGGCAATGGTGGCCCTGGTCTTTCTTTTAATTTTATAGGGCAGGTAAATATCTTCGAGCTCAACAAGGGTGATCGCTTCGTTTATCTGCTTTTCAAGTTCGGGAGTCATCTTGTCCTGCTCCGTAACAGAAGTAAGGATAAAAGCCCGTCTTTTTTCAATTTCGGTAAGCTGTTCATTTCTGTCGCGGATAGCAGCCAGCATGACTTCATCCAGGGTACCGGTCATTTCTTTACGGTAGCGGGCAATAAAAGGAATGGTGGCACCGCCTTCCATCAACTTCAGGGTGTTAAACACCTGCCAGGGCTGAAGATTAAGTTCTTTGGCAATCTTTTCAGAAAAAATTTCTATCATCTCCGTCATAAACCTGATTGTTAATTAAGTAAGCGAACCGGTAATCATATAATTCGGCATTTTTTTGTTCACAGGAATAAGAAATGTCCTGCTTTCCGGAAACAAGTCCGAGAAAATTGCTTCCAGGGCTCTCAGTGCGGAATCCTTATTCACATCATCAAGAAGCTTATTAAAAACCAGCTTTCCACCGGGCAACAGACACCGCCTGGCCTCGGTTAGAAATTCCCTTTGTTCAAAAACAGCAGGAATGATATCATCGATATAGATATCAGTAATAATCAGTGAAAATTTCTCCCGGCATTGTTTGATATATTCAAAGGCATCTCCCTGAATAATGGAGAGGTTTGCAATTTTATCAATTCCGAAATGCTCTGATCCTGCCCTGAGCATCATTTCATCCAGCTCAACGCCGGTAATCGGATTTGGTAATTCCCGCTCCCTGCGGAGAATGGTGGCGATACTTCCACCGCCAAAGCCAAGAATGAGCACCGGTTTGTCAACACCCGGAACAGGAGGATCAAGGTTAAAATATCGTCTGAAAGCATCGTGGAGTGGTCCATAGGAGTAGTTTACACTTCCGGCATTAATCTGGTAACGTCCATTGATGAGGCATACTTCAATTTCGGGCCCGAATTTACTTTCGTAGGAAGAAATCACTTGTTCAGAAGCAAAACTGCTTAAATAACGGAAAGTATCTTTTGCGTGCTTCATTCAAAATGCTTTCTGCAAAGATAAAAAAAGCCGGTCGAAACCGGCTTTTAAAATTGAGTAAGACGCTATTTCCGAAGGAGCGTAACTACGCCTCTATAAGTTACTTTCCCTATATCTGTGACATTCCCTGTTACATTAAATGTCATATTCCAGGCATAAAGGCCTGTCGGTGCCGGCTGCCCTTTAAAGGTTCCGTCCCAGTAATCGGCTGAATTGCGGGTTTCCCAGACCAGTTGCCCCCAGCGGTTGTAAACCACCAGTGTAAAATCCTCAATACCTTCGGTTGGGCCCAGCGTTTTAAACCGTCGGTTAACATCGGTGGGAGGGGCTCCATCCACAATAAAAGCGGTAGGCAACTGAATGTTAAGCGGGATAACTTCCAATGTATCCCGGTTTGTGCAACAATTCATATCATTATATTCTGCAATATACTGACCGGCTTCTGTAGCATCCAGATACTGTTCAGTGCCAATCTCCCTGCCATCAAGTGTCCAGAGGTAGGTGAACATGTCGGGCCCGGCATTCAGCGGAATGGTTGATCCCGGGAATATCAACAGACTATCGGGTTCAAAGCTCTTGGGTGGTAATGGATTGACATAAACAGGAAAAGTTGTATAGAAAGGATCACCTTCTAATGTTGTTTCTGTTAGTGTAACCTGGAACTCACCGGTTTTGCTAAATTTATGGCTATGAATATCATTTACAGGCGCATCAACAATCACAGGGATATCAGAATCAGGATCTCCAAAATCCCAGCTTACTGTTTCTGTGTTTGATTTATTCAGGATTTCGAAAACCGTTTCGTCGCCAAAGCATTTGGTATCGTAGTCTACTGGTGGAACATCAAAGAAACTTTCGATGAAATTAGGCATACAATACCGGAGTGTTGTATTCAAGGGATAAACGTCTCTTTTATAATTGCAGAACTTACCGGGCCGGTTGGGATTTTCAATTACATTCAAGAATCCGGAGCTAATGCTGCT
>JAAXUD010000444.1 GCA_013336205.1 Lentimicrobium sp.
AGATAGTATTGGTGGCCGAAGATTCGAACTCTTTCTGAACCCCGTTCTGCAAACCATTGCCTGAACCCAGCAGAATCATGAGCATAAAGATGCCCCAGGCCACACTGAACCCGGTCAGAAATGTTCTGAGCTTGTTCTTCTTGATGGTGCTGAAGATTTCCTGCCACTTGTCTGTATCAAACATTTCAAGTAAAAAGTCTAAAGTAAAAAGTAAAAAGTTTTTTCAAAGCAGCCTTACAAGTCCCTTCAATGAATAATTCTCTGGTTATGAAAGGACCTGGGTTTTTCCATTTAAGACTTCGCTTTCAATCAGTCCGTCTTTCAGCCTGATGATGCGGTTGGTCATGTGGGATATGTCATTTTCATGGGTAACGATAATGATGGTAATTCCTTCCCGGTTAATCTCCTTCAGAATTTGCATCACTTCATAGGAAGTGGTGGTGTCGAGCGCACCGGTGGGCTCATCGGCCAGAATGACCTTGGGCTTGGAAATCAGGGCACGGGCGATGGCAATGCGTTGTTTTTGTCCGCCGGAAAGCTCGTTCGGCATATGTTCGGCCCATTCAGCCAATCCCATTCGCTCAAGATATTCCATCGCAATGCGGTTGCGTTTCTTGCGGCTGACATTCTGGTAATAGAGCGGAAGTGCAACATTTTCCATGGCATTCTTAAATGAAATCAGGTTGAACGACTGGAAAACAAAACCAATGTACTGGTTGCGCAAACCTGCTGCTTTGGTTTCACTCTGGTTGCGGATCAGGGTATTGTCGAGGTAATAATCACCGGTATCGTACTCATCGAGGATGCCCAGGATGTTGAGTAAGGTTGATTTGCCCGAGCCCGATGAACCCATAATAGAAACAAACTCTCCCGCAGCAATGTTAAGGTCAATGCCCTTGAGCACATGCAGTTTATTGTTGCCGGTAATGTATGATTTATTTATTCCGTTTAGCCGGATCATGCCTTTGGTGTTTTTAATGTTTTGCAAGACTGGCCGGAATAATTGAATTTCTGCCAGTCTCTCTTCGCTGATAATTGCATTTGCATTTATTATGCCAGAATTATAACAGCCTGATTAAGTGATTGCTAGGTTAGAATAACGTAAATCAGGGGGTTCTTAGTGTTCAATTCTGCAAATTATGGTGTGCGTATTCGTTCAGACGTAAAAAGCCCGATTGAGTTACAAAACTCACCTGAATACTGAACAAATAAAAGTTAAAAAGGGTGAAAGAGCAGATTTGGGTGATGAAAGGTGGGAAAAAGAGGTTGAAGCAATTTAAGTTGTTTGCGCTGTCAGTATAAAAGCTTGCAATTGAGGTGGTGAGAAATGAATCAGGATTCTTTTTGTGTGTATAGCAATTGGGAGGTAGCTATTTCAAAATCAGCCGGCATAAAGTCATGTACTGATTTCAGGCCCGGTATATTTAATTATAGCTATTTAAAACCGGAAGCCAAGCATAACTATATAACGGAATCCAAAAGTTGTAGATTTCATAGTGCCGGTCTCTTTAAATCCTGATCCGGTGATCACCTGGTCATATCCGGGAAACTTATCAGTTAATAAGTCGTTTAACTTTTCAAAAAAGAGGCCCTCTTCATCAGGGGTAAGGGAAGTGTTAAACTCAGCTTTTACGCTGTAAAAAGTAACTCCCGGACCTATCAGGATTAAATCAACCGAAAGCCTTTTCCAGAATATAAACTGGTAGCCCAGTTCAATACCTACTGTATGCATGTTTAATGTCAGATCTGTCTCTAAATCTGCATCAACATTATTTGTATTCAGTGTCCATTGATTGATGCGGTTAAAATAATTGTAAGTATAAAACGGTCCGAAATAAACGCCACGGGGAGCAGCATATTTATTTTCTTTTGAGGGATAAAACCGGTAATCCACAGAAAAATTAAACCCCTTGTCCTTATAGTCTTTTTTCAGATCGATGTCTATTGAATCATAATTAATCATATTGAAACCGGGAAAGGAGGCCTGTCCAATGTTCACCGAAAAAGACTGATGGTCATTGATTGTTCTTTCATAGCCGAAAATAATCGATTTCTCTCCAAAGATCATTGGATTTGTTATGTTAAATCTCACCGTATTTTTAAAATTGCTTGAATCTTTCTGAGCCATAGCAGTACTTCCGATCAAAAGAACAAGAATTGCAGTTATTACGTTGAGTTTCATTTTGAAGGTTTTGAAATTTATTCAGGCTTTAAGGATTATGCTGGATTGATATGCAAAATAACAAAAAATAGCCTTTAATTTGAAAAAAATCTATTTTTTTTGCAGATCTTTACAATACTGGTTTGTTGAAAAAAACTAAACCTGTATGTTTATTCAGACATATTGTGATGAAGACGGATAAGGATTATTTTTGAATTTTTCGACTGGCAGTTATGAAACAAAGATTAATCCTTTTCTGTATTTTTATTATTTTACATTTTCTGCTGATAGCCCAATCTCCTGACAGTGTATTGCAGGAAACTGCAGTCAGTGTTTCAGATACCAGTCTGAAAGCGGATAGCATCAGGCAGGTTGATTTGGTAGATTATCTTGTAAAAATACTCAAGGTAAAAGATTCTCAGAAGAAAAGGGATGACAGAAAGGTCCGATTTACCCTTTTCCCTTCCGAATCCAACATTTCAGGTGGTAAAACTGTCTTTACCTCTTTCAATGTCGCATTTTTGCTGGGGGATATAGCCAATACCAATGTTTCAACTGTTTATTTTGTGCCTTATATAGGTATGGGAGGGCAGTATGGGTTTCAGTTACAGCCCAATATCTGGCTGAACAAAAACAGCTGGAATTTTACCGGTGAGTACTTTATTCTGAATTATCCACAGAACACATGGGGGCTTGGCGGAAACAGCCCGGATGAAGCCGAAACGCTGATCGATTATAAACATTTTCGTGTTCATCAGAATGCTATGAAAGAAATATTTCCGGATTTTGTTATTGGACTGGGATATTCACTTGATAGCCATTACGATATACAAATTGAAGATACAGAGGCCGGGCTGGAGTTCATGGCAACAATGCATGAAGGCAAGGACAATTCTATTTCATCCGGGATTACCCTTCCTATGATATACGACAGCCGGCAAAATTCGATTAATCCCACCCAGGGCTTTATGAGTAGTTTTACTTATAGTTTCTTTCATCCGGCTTTCGGCAGCGATGATGAATGGCAATCGGTATTTTTTGATAACCGGAAATATTTTTCATTTGCGGGTGAGAAATCAAAAATTTTAGCATTCAGGGCTTACTATTGGTCTGTGGTTTCAGGGCAGGCACCCTACCTTGATTTGCCGGCCAACAGGTGGGAGCCAATTTCAGGCTCCGCATCCAGGGGTATCAGACAAAACCGTTACCGAAGCAATGCCTTATTGTATTTTGAAACGGAGTATCGTTTCGGGATAACGGCCAACGGATTGTTAGGAGGGGTTGTTTTTGCCAATGTTGTTTCTGCTTCACAATACGATACCCAGCATTTTTATTACTGGCACCCTGCTGCCGGAGTAGGTGTCAGAGTAAAATTCAATAAATATTCCCGTTCTAATGTTACATTTGATTTTGGGTTCAGCAAGGGA
>JAAXUD010000058.1 GCA_013336205.1 Lentimicrobium sp.
CGATCCGATTCATCCCGGATATCTGAAATCCCTTCAATCTTTTTATCGTTGATCAGATCCGCAGTTTTTTTAATCATCTCGGCCTTGTTCACCTGGTAAGGGATGGCTGAAACAATAATACTTTCGCGTCCGTGACTGTCGGTTTCAATTTTGCTTTCTGCCCGCATCACAATTCTTCCGCGGCCGGTTTCGTAAGCATCTTTTACACCTTCATATCCATAGATAAAGCCACCTGTAGGGAAGTCAGGTGCTTTAATAAATTTCATTAATTCAGGAATAGTGATTTCTGTATTGTCGATGTAAGCAATAATGCCATCTACAACTTCCTTAAGATTGTGGGGAGGCATATTGGTAGCCATACCAACAGCAATTCCTGAAGCTCCGTTTATCAGCAGGTTAGGTATCTGAGCAGGTAAAACGGTTGGTTCTTCGAGCGAATCATCAAAATTGAGTTTGAAATCAACGGTATCTTTGTTGATGTCAGCAAGCATTTCTTCGGCAATTTTGCGCAGCCTGGCTTCGGTATAACGCATAGCAGCAGGGCTGTCGCCGTCGATAGAGCCGAAGTTACCCTGACCATCCACTAATGGATATCTCAATGACCAATCCTGGGCCATCCTGACCATCGCATCATAAACAGAGGTGTCACCGTGAGGATGGTACTTTCCAAGCACCTCCCCTACTATTCTGGCACTTTTTTTATATGGTCTGTTTGAGTAGACGCCCAGATCAAGCATTCCAAAAAGTACGCGACGATGCACAGGTTTTAATCCATCCCGGACATCAGGCAGCGCCCGCGACACTATTACCGACATTGAATAGTCGATATAGGCCGCTTTCATTTGATTCTCAATGTTTACTTTAACAATTTTTTCGCCATTATCTTGATTTTCCATCACTTATATCAATCAAATTAAAGAATGTAAGTAGTCTTTTTAGGGGTTACGAAAGTACGTTTTTTTTGCTTACAAATTGTCTCAAAACAAAGGGAATTTCACTAAATTACTAACAATAAAATGTTAAGAAATGGAAAACGGCATTGTATTTGATTTCAGGATAAATTCACACCTTTACTGACACAATACAGCAAGCTAATAATTGCTTTTAACAAAAAATAAACGTAAATTTGAGTTATAGAGCAGAACATAAGTTGAACGAGGTTTGTTATTCTGTTTGCAAGCAGTTTCAGGTGTCTGCAAAAATTAATTTTTATACTAACTAATTCCAAAATAAAATGGAAGCAAAGTTTTCTCAACGTGTAAAAGATGTACTCACCTACAGTCGTGAAGAGTCGCTCAGGCTTGGCAATGACTACATAGGTGTGGAACATCTGCTTTTAGGGATAATACGTGAGGGTGAAGGTATGGCTATCCAGATTCTGAATCTTTTGAATGTAGATACGAACGAAGTTCGCAAAACCATAGAGTCAGCAATAGGAACATCGGCTAAACGTGACAAATCGGCAGAGAACCTGCCATTGGTCAAACAAGCCGAAAGGGCATTAAAACTTACTTACCTTGAAGCAAAAATGTTTAACAGCGAACTTATTGGTACTGAGCATTTATTACTGGCTATTCTGAAAGATGAAGACAATCTTGTAACGAGCACACTTGGCAAATACGGGGTTGACTACGATTCTGTGCGGGATGAATTAAAGTCTATTATGAGCAATGAAGAGCATTCGACGTATGAAACTCCATCTGATGAATTGCCTGGCAGTTCGTCGGAAGATGAAGGAGATG
This sequence comes from Lentimicrobium sp., assembly GCA_013336205.1. GTDB lineage: Bacteria > Bacteroidota > Bacteroidia > Bacteroidales > Lentimicrobiaceae > Lentimicrobium. The sequence goes on from JAAXUD010000058.1 coordinate 1,743, forward strand.
AAGGCCGTGCTTATGGCGGTGGTGCCAAAAAAGCAACGGATTCTAAATCAAAAACCCCCGTTCTTGATAATTTTGGGCGCGATTTAACCAAGGCTGCTGAAGAAGGCCGGCTGGATCCGATTGTTGGACGGGAAAAGGAACTGGAGCGAATTGCCCAGATACTCAGTAGACGTAAAAAAAATAACCCCATTCTTATTGGGGAACCAGGTGTTGGTAAATCAGCCATTGCAGAAGGCCTCGCACTCAGGATAATTGCCCGGAAGGTTTCGAGAGTCCTTTTTAACAAAAGGATTTTTACGCTTGACCTGGCTTCTCTTGTTGCCGGCACCAAGTACCGTGGACAGTTTGAAGAACGAATGAAAGCTGTGCTGAACGAACTGGAAAAAAACAGGGATATCATTTTATTTATAGATGAGATTCATACTATTGTTGGTGCCGGAAATGCTTCAGGTTCGCTTGATGCAAGCAATATGTTCAAGCCCGCGCTTGCCCGTGGAGAAATACAATGCATCGGTGCAACTACCCTGGATGAGTATCGTCAGTATATTGAAAAAGACGGAGCCCTGGAGCGCAGGTTTCAGAAAATACTCGTTGACCCTACTACCGTTGATGAAACCGTTGAAATCCTGAATAATATTAAGGAAAAATATGAGGATCATCACCTTGTCAAATACGCACCTGAAGCAATAAAAGCATGTGTATCACTGACAAATCGCTATCTGACCGATCGCTATCTTCCTGATAAAGCAATTGATGCGTTGGATGAAGCAGGCGCCAGGGTGCATATAACAAATATGCAGGTACCGGTTGAGATTCTGGAGCTTGAAACAAAGATTGAAGAAGTGAAAAAGCTTAAAAACAAAGCAATTCACAGTCAGAAATTCGAAGAAGCGGCCAAATACCGCGATTCAGAGCGCAAGTTGATGATTGAACTTGAATCAGCAAAAAGACGCTGGGATGAAGATTCGAAAATTCACAGGGTTGAGGTAAGTGAGGAAAATGTAGCCGAAGTTGTTGCAATGATGACCGGTGTGCCTGTTCAGCGAATTGCTCAGAATGAAAGCGAAAAGCTGATTAGCATGGAAACCGACCTTGCAGGAAGTATCATCGGCCAGGACGAGGCAATTAAAAAGGTGGTGAAAGCAATTCGCAGAAACCGGGCCGGATTGAAAGACCCCAACAAACCAATTGGTACATTTATCTTTCTTGGGCCAACCGGTGTTGGAAAAACCCATCTGGCAAAAGTATTGGCAAAGTATCTTTTTGATTCTGAAGATACCCTGGTGAGAATTGATATGAGTGAGTATATGGAGAAATTCGCTGTATCAAGGCTTGTTGGAGCTCCTCCGGGATATGTTGGCTACGAAGAAGGTGGTCAGTTAACCGAAAAAGTGCGCCGCAGACCCTACTCTATTGTGCTGCTTGATGAAATCGAAAAAGCCCATCCCGACATATTCCATATTCTGCTTCAGGTACTTGATGATGGAATTCTGACTGATAGCCTTGGCCGTAAGGTTGATTTCAAGAATACAATTGTAATTATGACTTCGAATATCGGCTCACGTCAACTCAAGGATTTTGGTCAGGGCGTAGGATTTTCGACCAGTGCAAAACTTTCGGGCAGCTCCAGTTTCGCTCAGGGTGTGATAGAGAATGCACTGAAAAGATCTTTTGCACCAGAGTTTTTAAACAGAATTGACGACGTTATAATTTTCGATTCATTAGAGCGAGACGATATTCACAAGATCATTGATATCGAATTGAAAAATCTCTTTAAACGGATTGAAGATATGGGTTATCGCATGGAGGTAACCACCCAGGCAAAGGACTTTATTGTTGAAAAGGGCTGGGATTCTCAATTTGGCGCACGACCTTTGAAAAGGGCTATTCAAAAATACATTGAAGATGCACTGGCAGAGGAAATTATTAAATCGAAACTTCATGAAGGCGATCTGATTCTTATCGATTATACTGAAAATGACCCGGAACTTAAGATCATTCTTACAAAAAAAGAACTGGAAACTGAGAAACCACAGGAAGTTTAATAATCAGCAAATTTTTTTAAAAAAGAGGAAAAGGCAACTTTTCCTCTTTTTTTTACTACTCAATTTCAGAATTGCAAATAATTTTTGACAGCCGCGTCATTATAACTACATTTGAAATGATAATTACCTGAAATATGGAGGATAAAAAATTAATCAGGATTCTTTTTGCGGAGGACAATAAATACGACCTTCAGTTAGCTATCAGGGAATTAAGTACCTCTGGCCTTACTTTCCTGAATAAGTGTGTTGAAACCAAAGCTGAATTTGAAAAAGAGCTTGATTTTTTTAAGCCGGATATTATTATTTCAGATTATTTTTTAACTGATTTTGATGGTCTTTCAATTCTTGAAACCGTATTTTCCAGAAACCCGGATTTGCCTGTGATTATAACTACAGGTTCGATTAATGAAGAAACAGCAGTAAAGTGCATGAAAGCTGGCGCTGCTGATTATGTATTAAAGGATCAACTCAGGCGTTTACCATTCTCTGTAAAGGAAGTATTAAATAAAAAGGCCATCCGGCAGGAAAAAGAGGAAACCGAGATCGCATTGCGGCAGAGTGAATCAAGATTCAGTTTACTGCTAAATAATATTTCCAACATAGCTGTTCAGTGCTACACGGCTGACGGAATTGTAAAATACTGGAACAAAGCTTCTGAAAATATTTACCAATATACTGCAAACGAAGCACTTGGACAAAGTCTTTATGATCTGATCATCCCTGATGAAATAAAGGATTTTGTTAAAAGGGATGTCCGGAAAATGATAGAAACCGGGATTGGAATAAATTCTGAAGAAATCAGACTAAAGCGTAAGGATGGTAGTCTTGTTGATCTGTATTCAAGCCATTCGGTGCTGGAATCAGGGCAGGGGGAAAAAGAACTATATTGTATTGACATTGATATTACAGATCGTATTCGGGTTGAAAATGATTTATTGAATTCAGAATTAAAGTACAGGAACCTGGTTGAAAATTCATTTATTGGCATCTACCAATCAACTCTTCAGGGCGAACTGCTATTTGTTAATGAAGCATTTGTCAGACTGCTTGGATATGAATCACCCGATGAATTGGCTCTTATACCGGCCGAAAAGATTTATTCAATTCCCAATGACAGGAAAGTGCTTCTTCAATCAATCACTAAAAATAATAGTATCAGTGGTTTTGAAACGGTGTTGGTTACAAAGAATGGTCAGAAAAAGCATGTTATCATAAACGCATCTCTTGAGTTTGATCGAATTGCAGGAATGGTACTGGACATTACAGAGCGCAAAACTGTTGAAAATGAGTTAATAAAAGCAAAGGAAAAGGCAGAAGAAAGTGATCGGTTAAAGTCATCATTCCTTGCAAATCTGAGCCATGAAGTCAGAACCCCTATGAATGGTATTGTAGGCTTTGCTGAACTATTACTGGAAGATGAAATTGATGTTGATTCAAAACGACTTTATGTTGAAACTATTACTCAGAATTCTTATCAGTTATTGAAGATTATCTCTGATATTATAGAGATTTCCAAGATCGAAACAGAGCAACTGACCATAAACAATCATGAATTTTCACTGAACAGCATGATTGGAGAACTGGAGCGACTTTACGCTGAACGTGCTTTCGATAAGTCGTTAAATTTCAGTTTTTCTGATATATGTGATGGCGAGAACCTGTCACTTGTCTCCGACGAAGCTAAAATCAGGCTTATTCTGTCGCATTTACTTGATAATGCTATAAAGTTTACTGAAACCGGAAGCATCAGGGCCAGTTGTAAAAAATCGGAGAAATACCTGGATTTTTATATTGAAGATACAGGTTGTGGAGTACCTAAGGCTTTTGAGGAATTGATCTTTGAACCTTTCAGACAAGCAGATGACTCATATAACAGAAATCATGGCGGGAATGGACTGGGTTTGTCAATTGCCAGAGCGTATGTTGAATTACTCGGAGGTAATATCTGGCTTGAATCCAACACTTCCTCAGGTGCTGTTTTCGCATTCAGACTTCCAATGAGATTTAAACCAGATGAATCTCTTGCAGCGTTAAATTCCGATTCAATTGAATCAGCGTATTCAGGTTTTACATTCCTTATTGCTGAAGATGAGATCACTAATTTTGTGTATCTTAAGAAATTACTAATTCACAGTGGTGCAATAATACTTCACGCATCAAACGGGAAAGAGGCGATTGACATTGTGAGCGACAATCCGGCTGTTGACCTGATCTTTATGGATATTAAAATGCCTGTAATTGATGGCATTGAGGCTACGAGGCATATTAAAAAGTCACACCCTTCCCTACCCATTATTGCCACAACTGCCTATGCCATGACAGGAGACAGGGAACTTTGCCTGGCTTCCGGATGTGATGGCTATGTATCGAAACCTATCAGGAAAAATGAGCTCTACAGGATTATTAAAAAAGTTATGATTTCGCTGTAAATTATTCACAATTCTTAACTGTTTTTTTTAGGATGCCATCAGAAATCCATAATCTGAGCTGAGGTTGTAATGTTTAGGCAAAAAACATATTTATCTTCTGAATCAAATAAACAAATTCCGGTAATTTCGGTTAAACATATTGATAACTAATGAAATAAGTATCATGAAACAAAAAGCGATCGCACTTTTCTTTGTACTCTTTCTTATTCTTCCTTTAACGGCTGTTTTTGCCCAAAGCAGCAATGAAGGTAAAGAACCTGATCCGGAAAGCATGACCACATATTACATGGCCTTTTTGAGAAGAGGACCTGACAGAAGTCATGATTCCCTTACTGCTGCAAAAATACAGGAAGGACATATGGCCCACATCAACAAAATGGCAGAAGATAAGAAACTGGTATTGGCGGGTCCATTTCTTGATAAAGGTGATTTGCGGGGTATCTTTGTGTTCAATGTTTCAAGTATGGAGGAAGCACTTGAATTAACCAGGCAGGATCCGGCTGTAAAATCAGGCCGTCTGGCTGTGGATATTCTGCCATGGTATGGCCCTGCTAAATTAAGAGAGATTAAATGGTAACAGTGAATGAATGATTCTAACCCAAAACTTATATGAAAAGCTCAATTCCCAAACATTACGAAAGAAATAAAGTGACTTATCCGGCCTATTTTGAAGCTGTTGAGAAGTTAGGTGAGACTTTAAGGGAAACCAGTCCCTTACCTGAAAACACCATGTGCCTCATTAACCTGGCTGCGGCTGCAGCTATACAGTCGGAAGGATCGGTTCATAGTCACACCCGACGTGCTGTTGAGGCAGGAATACCGGCTGAAGAAATCAGGCACACTATACTGATGCTTACCAGTACCATAGGTTTTCCGCGGACCATGGCAGCGATGAGCTGGGTAAATGACCTGCTGCCTGAAAAGAAAGAAAAACCGGTTAAGCTGAAAAAAGATAAAGATAAAAAAGACAAAAAGAAGTAATAATCAGGACCTTTTAACTGATTTTCGGGGAATAGAATTGATTATTAAAGTATGTTCGCAGACAGTGCTTTCAAATCAATCCCATCAAAATTTCCTGAACTCATCATTAAAAGGTTCGCGTTTTTCCATGATCTTGATTTTAGGAAATCCGATAGTTGATTACTATCGTTATACACTTGAATATCTGGTCTTCCAAATGCTTTACTTACATCTTCTGTGGTAAAAAAAGGCAGTCTTTTTAATTCCAGTGCATGCCGGCTGTAAAAAATTACTGCGATATCCGCCTTATCCATTGTATGTCTGTATTCTTCTAAAAAACCAACATTCAGGCTACTATAGGTATGAAGTTCCATGCATGCAATTAATTCTCTTTCAGGGAATTGCTCTTTTACCGCATTCACAGTTGCTTTTAATTTTGACGGGCTATGGGCAAAGTCCTTATAAACTGAACAGGAGTCATTTTTGTCCACGAGTTCCAGCCGTTTTGAAGCACCGGCAAACGATTGAATTGCATCAAAGAATTGGTCTTTTTCAACACCCATTGCTTCGCAAACCAGCCGTGCACCCTCGAGATTAAGCATATTGTGATGCCCGAATACTTTAAGCGGGACTATTCTTTCCCCGGTTCTTATCCAGGTTATTCCATCTTTTATAAAGTAATCAGGCTTAGCATAGGGCCTTTTACTTACATTTTTTCGCACTGAAGCCGAGACTTTTACTACATTCTCATCTTCAGCACAGTAGATGAGTGAACCATTTTCCGGGATCATGCCTGCAAAAATCCGGAACTGATCCAGGTAATTATCAAAGGTTGGAAAAACATTGACGTGATCCCAGGCGATGCCACTTATCAGGGCGATATGTGGTTGATAGACATGAAATTTTGGACGCAGATCCATGGCAGAGGTCAGGTATTCATCCCCTTCAAAAACCATAAAATCAGCATCTTCGGATAATTTAACCATTACATCGAATCCTTCAAGCTGGGCGCCAACCATATAATCCGCCGCGATGCCCGAAAGATTAAGCACATGAAGGATCATAGCGGTAATCGATGTTTTGCCATGACTTCCACCTATCACTACACGCGTCTTGTTTTTCGCCTGCTCATAGAGAAATTCAGGATATGAGTAGATTTTCAGCCCAAGTTCCTTTGCTTTTATTAGTTCCGGATTGTCTGCTTTGGCGTGCATTCCAAGAATAATTGCATCAAGACCCTCATGAATCCTATCCGCCTCCCATCCGATAGCTTCAGGAAGAAGTCCCAGTATCTGCAACCTGGATTTTGCCGGGTCAAAAATCTCATCATCTGATCCTGTTACGTGATATCCTTTGTTATGAAGGGCAATGGCCAGGTTATGCATTGCACTGCCACCTATTGCTATAAAGTGTACATTCATTCTATTGGTTTTTCAGAGACAAAAATAGAGAAATAAACTACCCGGGAAAAGGGAACAGGGCTATACATTCAAACAAAGTTAAAATGATTTATTGTGTTATTTTTGCAGGACTAATTTAATTCATCGATGAAAATCACAGCGATTGAGGCTGATTACTGGAAAATGGATGGTGGAGTGGCGTTTGGCGTTGTACCTAAATCATTGTGGACCAAGGTATACCCTGAAGATGCTGATAACCTGATCAAAATTATAACCCGGTGCCTCCTGGTGCAAACCGGTGACCGGAATATATTGATCGATGCAGGAATGGGTGATAAACGTGAAGATAAATACTACATTTACAAATACCGTTTTGGTGAATCCGGGCTGATAAAGCCCTTAAAAAATGCCGGCCTCTCCCCTGCCGATATCACCGATATCATTTTTACGCACTTACATGATGACCATGTTGGTGGCGCAACGATTAAAAATGAAGATGGGTCGTTAGCAGAAATATTTCAGAATGCCCGGTATTGGTGTTCTGAAATCCAGTGGGAATGGGCAAAAGACTCTAATATACGGGAAGCTGCTGCTTATTTTAAAGATAACCTTGAGCTGTTGGAAAAATCAGGCAGGCTGAATTTGATCCGGGAAGCCGGATACTGGCTGCCAGGTATTGAGCTTCGGATATTTAACGGGCACACCCGGGGCCAGCTAATCCCAATGATCAGCATAGGCAATCAGACAGTGGTTTTTGCCGCTGATTTTATTCCGGCACAGGCTTATCTGCCGATTCAATATGTTCCTTCAGTAGATATTGAACCCTTAATCACTTATAAAGAAAAGCAGGTATTTCTTGAAGAAGCTGAAAGAAAAGGTTTTATAATTATTTTTCAGCATGACTATTATCATGAAGCCTGTATGCTTACCCGGAATGAAAAAGGGGTGATTGCAGGTGATGCGGTTAAAATTAATAGTATTTGTTAAAAATAAGACAGGATGAAAGAAAAAGTAAATGAGATTAATCAGTTATTGTCAGGCAAAACAGCCGACGAAGTATTACAGTGGTTTCTGACAGAATTTGACGGAAAGGTTGCCTTTTCAACAAGTATGGGCGTTGAAGATCAGGTTATTACCCATATGATTGCCGGAATTGACAAATCAGCCGGTATTTTCACCCTGGACACTGGTCGTGTTTTTCCGGAAACATATGATTTAATGGATCTTACTGCTAAAA
>JAAXUD010000445.1 GCA_013336205.1 Lentimicrobium sp.
AGCGATGATCACTTCTTTGATTTTGCTGACCGGTAAATTTAAAAATCCTGATTTGTTGCGGCCATATAGGTTTTTGATGAGTTGCTGAGTCAGGGTGCTACCACCTCCCCCGCTCTTGTCACCTTGCAGAATACTTTTCAGGAAAACACGCAAATAGCTTCTGGTATCATACCCTTTGTGCGAATAAAACCGCCGGTCTTCGGTCGCAATCAGTGCATTAATAAGATGTTCCGGAATTTCACTAAAACCGATGTTGGTCCGGTTTTGTGCAAAGAACTTCCCGATTAAAACTTTATCTGCCGAATATACAAGAGAAGCTTCCTCGTTGCGGATTGAAGATAATGCCTTTTTATCGGGCAGCTTGCCGAATGCCCCGAGATATACCAGCATGAAAAGCAATCCGGATAGGAAGACGATCAGGGATAAAAGCAAACCAATATATTTCAGAATCCGCTTTAAAAGCTTAACATTTTTCAACAGCATAATTTCAAACGCTTAAAATAACAGGGGTAGGTCAAAGTTAATCTATTAATGAGAGGGATAAAGCTTTATTATTTAATGATTGCTTCACCCTGACCGGAATGTATAACAATTAACATGGCGAACATTAAAATTCTATCAAGCATCAGCAACCAAACATCTTTTTCAGGAGATATTTGTTTACTGGATAGTAATGTGCTTTAGAAGGACTAAAAATAAGTCAGACTTCAATAAATCCAACCCTAATATGCAACAGTTAAAAAGACTTGCCGCTTTTGAAAGATCAGTTAAGAATAAGTTCAATATTTTCAACAGTATGTTTCTTAACCTGCCTTACAGAAAGGACAGCAATATAGGCATACTGATTCCGGTACTTTACGGGCAATGTAAACTCGGCCTGGAGTCAGGTAATCATCCGCGGGAGATTCTTGACTCCTTTTTCAGCAACTATGCGAACATTCCGGATGAGCGGGAAAAAATTGATTTTATGTTCAGAGTAATTCAATATGTAGAACGGCAGGTGGTTTTATACGACAGTATTGAAGATGCCGCTTTCCCGGAACTCAGAGACCTTGGCAATTACCTCTCGATCAGGGATTTCTTTCAATTGGTCGACAGCAAAAAGAGCTGGGGCAGTATCTCTGAGAAACTGTCAACCTTCAGCGCCCGCATCGTATTTACGGCACACCCGACACAGTTCTATCCCCCTTCGGTACTCGACATCATCAACACATTGAGAAAGCTGATCGGCAACAATAATATCAATGAAATTGACATGACCCTGCAACAACTTGGGTTGACTTCGCTGATCAATTCAAAAAAACCGACGCCACAGGAGGAAGCCAGAAATATTATTTACTTCCTCCGAAATGTTTATTATGAGGCGGTTGGCGATCTGTATGGGTATATTAAAGAGAGTACGGGTAATAAAAACTTTCACAATCCAAACATTATAAAACTCGGATTCTGGCCAGGCGGCGACAGGGATGGTAATCCGTTTGTAACAGCCGACATTACAATGAATGTGGCCAATGAACTAAGAATGACATTGATGAAGTGTTATTATCAGGATGTGAAGGACTTACAGCAGAAACTCACCTTCAGGGCAGTAGAAGATCCACTCGATTTCCTGAGAGAAAAGCTATACGTTGCTATGTTTGACCCAACAGTGACCATTGCCTGGGAAGAAATTATTCAACCTCTTATTGAAATCAGCGGTTTATTGGAAACCCAATACCACGGCCTTTATCTTAAGGACCTGAATAAACTGATAGATAAAGTCAACATTTTCAGAATCCATTTTGCTACACTCGATATCCGACAGGACAATAGCATACACAAGAAAGCCGTTGAAGCAATTTTGAAGCATGAAGGTATCGTATCATCAACACTTGATGAAATAGGACAGGATGAACTGACCAGGCTCCTGTTGCATGGAAATATAACCGCTGACCCGGGTCATTATGAAGATGACCTTATAAAAGACACCATTCTGAATATTTCACAGCTGAAAACCATACAGTCCCGGAACGGTGAGGAAGGTTGTAACCGTTATATCATCAGTAATGCCGAAGATATATACTCTGTACTGTTTGTTTATGGTTTATTCAGATGGTGCGGGTGGGAAAACCAGAAAATTACTTTTGACATTGTTCCACTTTTTGAAACAATGGAGGGCATGCAGCGTTCGGAGGCTACCATGCAGTTGCTGTTTAATCTTCCCGAATACCGGGCACATCTTTCGCAAAGAGATAATAAACAAACGATTATGCTTGGCTTTTCAGATGGCACCAAGGATGGGGGTTACCTGACAGCCAATTGGTCTATTTTTAAAACAAAGGAAGTTTTGTCGGGTGTATGCGAAGCGCACGCTGTAAAAGCAATTTTCTTCGATGGGCGGGGTGGGCCTCCTGCCCGCGGTGGTGGCAAAACCCATCGGTTTTATGCCGCTCAGAGCAGCAAAATTGCCAATCATGAAATACAACTTACCATTCAGGGACAGACGATTACCAGCACTTATGCCACTAAAGAGAAATTTATTCACAATTGTGAGCAACTGCTAACCGCCGGGCTGGCCAATAGCCTTTCTGAAGGAGTTCACGACATTTCCGGGAATTCAAGACAGCTGCTTGAAGAACTGGCTAAACTGAGCTATCAGAAGTATAATGATCTGAAAACGCATGAGAAGTTTATTCCTTACCTGGAAAACAAAAGCACTTTAAGATATTACGACAAGGCCAACATAGGCAGCAGACCCGGTAAACGAGGCAACAAAGAAAAACTTGAACTCACCGACCTCAGGGCAATTTCCTTTGTTGGCTCATGGAGTCAGTTAAAACAGAATGTTCCGGGGTATTTCGGCACCGGAACAGCCATCAAAGTAATGGCAGATAATGGCAAACTTGAAGAGCTGAAAAAGCTTTTCAGTGAAGTAGCCTTCTTCAAGGCATTGGTACTTAATGGTATGATGTCTCTTTCAAAATGCAATTTTGACCTTACCTCCTATATCCGGAAAGATCCGGAATACAGCGATTTCTGGAAGATACTGTATGACGAATACAAACTCTCCGTGGAAATGCTTCTGCTGATTTCAGGTTACCATGAGTTGATGGAAGAAGAACCAATATCAAAGGAATCTATCAGGATCAGGGAGAAGATTGCTTTGCCCTTGCTGGTTATTCAACAGTATGCATTGCAGAAAATAAGCGAGGGCTCTGAAAACAGGGCTTCTTATGAAAAGCTGGTTACCCGGTCATTGTATGGAAACATCAATGCTAGCAGGAATTCGGCATAACTAAAGTAAAAAGTCTAAAGTAAAAAGTCTAAAGTCTAAAGTAAAAAGTCTAATGCCATGAGCTGAGCCTGTCTGCCTGGTTGCCCAGGCAATCAGGCAGGCGCAGTCGAAGCTTAAAAAGTAAAAAGTCTAAAGTAAAAAGTAGTTTTCCGATTAGATGATGGGACCTTCATTTCATTCAAAGAGTCATTTTGCGTTTGACATAACACCAGGTGCCGAGTGATAGTTGTTCCAGACAGCCATTTCTTCGATACTCTTCCTCACTTTAGTCCTTAACCTGTAACCTTCTTCAGGATATCCTGCACT
>JAAXUD010000059.1 GCA_013336205.1 Lentimicrobium sp.
TAAACAGTGGTCTTCCTCACAGTTCGGTATACAGCATCCTGCAGGATAAAAAAGGATTTATGTGGTTTGGGACGGCAGATGGCTTGTGCAGATACGATGGCAAACACCTGATTACATTCCAATATAGAAGTAAGCAGGGTGAGGATGAGGTAAAGAATTTCGTAAGAGGGAAAATGCTGGAAGACAAAACAGGCAACATCTGGTACAGCAATGAAAGTGGCCTTTATAAATGGGATGTTCTGAAAGAAGTTGTCGTACGGGTAAAAACCTTTGACATAAAAAAATTCGGATATGCCGAATTTCAATGCGTTTATCTGGACGAAGCCAACTGCATCTGGATTTTATATATCACACATGGAATCCTTCAATTTAATATTACCGATGGCAGTATAAAACAATATCCTTTGCCAGTGCAAACAGGGCACAGCGGATTTTCACTTAATTTTATTGATTCCGATACGGATGGAAATATCTGGTTCAGAAGTGGCAGAAGTACTGATCCTTATATAGTTTTTAATAAAAAATCTGGCAAATATGCAGTTTATCAGGAAAAAAATCAGCCACATGCCATCTTTTTTGAAAGGAACCTGAAAATACTGGCATACGACACCGAACTCATCTATCAATACACTGACAGAAAGCGAACAGACACCATTGTTAAACTTTTGAATGGAGAAAAAACCTCCTTTTATTCCTTCGACGGGCTGCGCGATAACTATGGCCGGTTGTGGATGACGGCAAGAGGCAAAGGATTGATTTACTATGATGAAAAGGAAAATCACTTCCATCAGTTCCGTCATGACAATTCGAAAAGCAAGTCACTGCCTTTTGATCTGACCACCTGTTTGTATATCGACCGGAATGAAAATTTGTGGATTGGAACCGATGGCGGCGGTGTTGCCAGGCTCGATCTGAAACAGCCAAAATTCAACATTTTCCCTCTTGTGAATAGTGACTACCCGCTTTTAAACGATTATTTCACCAAATGCTTCTATGAAGATACAAAAGGCCGGATATGGTTCGGATCGCAATCAAGCGGGTTAAGCATTTATGATCCTGACACTTATTTGCTGACAAATTTCCGGCACGAGCCTGGAAATCCTCATAGCATTCCGGGCAATATCGTGGGCAGTATTATGAAGGACAAGGACGGAAACATCTGGATTGGAAGCAGCGGCGGTATATCAATTTTCGATGAGAAGAAAGAATCCTTTCAAACCATCCCAATTGATAACCTTCCGAAACTGAATCCCCTTGTAAATAACTTTGTGAATAAGTTAAAACAATTGCAAAATGGGGAAATATTGGCAGCCACTTCACTGGGAATCATTAAAATAAGAAAAGAGAAGAATGGCCATTACACTGGTATTTACTTTCAGAACAATCCAAAACTTATTTCCCAGACTTCTGATATTGAAGAGATGCCGGACATGATGCTGTTTGCCACCTTGCGGACTCTTGGATTGTATCAATTTAAACAAGCAGGTAATGAGTACAGTATTGTAAATACTTTCTTACAAGGCTTCGATTTACTGAGTTTACGAAAAGATGAAACCGAACCGGGCATACTCTGGATTGGAAGTACAAAAGGATTGATCCGTTTCAATACTACGACACATGCTTATCAATTATGGAACGAAAAGAATGGATTGGCAAATAATCACGTTTATGGCTCACTCGAGGATTCAGATGGAAATCTTTGGGTAAGCACGAATAAGGGCTTAAGTTTCTTTGACAGAAAACAAAACCGGTTCGAAAACTTTTCATTTCAGGACGGGTTGCAGAGTAACGAGTTTAATTCGCAGGCTTTCTGCAAAAGCGAAACCGGAACTTTTTATTTTGGTGGTGTAAAAGGTTTTAACTGGTTCCATCCCGGATACACCCGCAGGGAAAAGGCAAAGCCCGATGCAGCAATAACAGGAATAGAAATAAACGAAATCACTTTTCATTGGGATACGGTTAACTTTACCAATCGCACCCTGTCTGTTCCATACAATCGCAATGATTTTAACTTTCAATTCGCAGCACTGGATTATACGAGGCCAGAAGCGAATAAGTTCAGATATATGCTTCAAGGCTGGGATGCCAGCTGGATTTTCACAGATGTTGGATCAGCCCGGTATGCTAATCTTCCACCGGGGGATTACTTCCTTCGGCTTAAGGTCTCGAATACCAGCGGTATCTGGAGCAACGAAGAAACACTTCATATCGAAATTCAGGCTCCATTCTGGCAACGCCGATGGTTTATTGTCCTCATCATACTGCTTTCACTGGCTACCATTATTTTTATTACCGACAGCTTGGCTCAGATGAAGACTAAACGAAAATTGCGGTTATTGGAGAAGAAGATTGCAATTGATGCTGAGCGCAACAGAATAAGTGCCGATATGCACGATGAAATTGGCAGCGGTATAACGCATATAGCGCTTTTGAGTGAACTTATTCAAACACAGCATAAAGATGGTATTGAACTGAGAAAAGACATTCATACCATTGCAATTTCAGCCCGCTCACTGGTTCAGTCGATGAGCGAAATAATCTGGGCGCTTAATCCACATAACGATACCCTGGAAAATCTGCTAGCCTATATCCGTGAACAATCACAAAAATATTTTGAGCCCTTCGATGTCTGTTTTGAAATTTGTTTTCCTGAACTTGTTCCTGACATCAGGCTCAGTAATGAGCAACGACGGAATCTCTACCTCGTAACCAGAGAAGCCTTAAACAATGCTATGAAACATTCCGGCGCTACTAATATTACTTTAAAACTGGAGATAACCAAGACTTCCTGCTGTTTCAGTGTTTCAGACAATGGATCGGGCATTGGTGAAAAGCCGGGCAGACCTGACAGTAATGGTCTGCGGAATATGAAAAACCGGATTAAAAACATTGGTGGAACCATTGGTTGGTTGCAGCCGGATAAAGGTACGACCGTCAGATTTTGCCTTAACCTGTAAAACGTACTACTACTTAATTACCACTTTTATGATCCTCCGCATGTATTATCTTTGTCAGATATGACACCCATTGTAATCATAGAAGACGATGAGAAAATCAGGAACTACCTGGCTGCCCTGATTGCAGGGTCCGGTGAGTTTGATCTTCAGGCCACTTTCGCTACTGCGGAAGAGGCAACACTCTATTTTGAAAACAATATGGGTGATGATGTTGAACTGGTACTTTCTGATATTCAATTGCCCGGTCAATCAGGCATCGAGTTTATTGCCTGGCTCAAACCGATCCGGCCTTACATTCAATTCATGATTTTAAGTGCCTACGATGACGCCGACAGAATTTTCAAAGCCCTGAAAGCCGGTGCTACCGGATACATTTTAAAAAGCACCGAAGCTGCCAGGTTGATTGAAGCGCTTCACGACCTGCGTAAAGGTGGCAGTCCGATGAGCAACGAAGTAGCCCGCAAAGTAGTAAATGCATTTCAGCAGGAGATTGATTATAAGGATGCCAAAGAGCATTTATCAGGACGGGAAAAAGAAGTCCTGCAGCAGCTCGCAAAAGGTTTCAGCTACAAAGATATCGCGGAGAAGTTGTTTATTTCCGTGGAAACCGTGAGGACTCACATCAGGAATATTTACGAAAAACTACAAGCCGGCAGCCGCAATGAAGCTTTGCGCAAAGCTGGACTGCTGTAAGAGTTCTTCAGCCATCTTTTCCATCTATGTTTATATCTTTTTCTGAGCAGCGACATGCCATGTTGTGTCCCTACCGGGCGTAATATCGTTTCCTTCTATGATTATCGTGGATAACCTTTCCCTTTGAAATTTCCCGAATCAGTTTTAACGCACGTTCATTGATAAATCTCTAATTGTATTACTACTTTTTTCACACTGCTGTATTGAATTTGTAGCTATACATTTGTTTCTCAAAGCTTTTGTGACCTGACAATAGTTTCATTTGCTGAGCAGCATCATCAACACAAACCAATTAATGACTGACAAATAAATTGAATTCCCCTGATCTGAAAAACAGGATTTATAAACCACTTTAAACATCTTCAAAAACATGACAAAAAGTTTGATTTCCTTCGGACTCATCTTAATATCAACCCTTGGAGCAATCGCTCAGGAATTCAAAGAAAGTGTACAGCCCCTTTCGACAAAGGCTGTGAACGGGTATATGTATGAGGCCATAAAAGATGGCAATGGTAATTCACTGATAACCTATAAAATACCAGGCTCAAAAAAGAGCAATGAGGTGTTTTACGAAGAGTACAGTTTCGATAAAAACCTCAGTTTCATAAACAGCAAAGATGTCCAGGAAAAGAAAACGCAGATGGACGATTATGAAAGTACTGTTTACTCAGCATATGTAGGTGGGAACACCTCATTTGATGTAACGAGTATGAAACTGAAGCTCAGCAAGGTAGTTGCTACGAATACCTGGAATTATGAGAAGCAGCGTTTCGTCGTAAAAAAGGTAATATCACGTGAAACCATCAAACCGAAGAATGACAACGGGAAGGTTTATCTGGGTTATGCCTCCTACGGTTCTGCCGACTATAAAAAAAGCGATGTTTTCACGCTGGCCAAAATTGAATCAAAAGAAAAAAACGCAGATGACAAATTTTATGTACTTCTTTTCAACGACAAACTGGAAATAACAGAAAAACCACTTGACTTAAACGGGTCATATACACTCGTGTTCTGCGAACAGGTTGCCGGTGAAGATGTAGTCATGGTATTTGCTCCAAACAAAGGATCAGCAGATGTTTCTGAATATGTTTACTACGAGTTCGACATTATGGGCAACCTCAAAAACAGGGTTGAATTTAAAAGTCCTGCTTCAGCAATGCTTTTAACAGTAGGCTATAAAAAGGATGGTGATATATATTTCTGCGGAAGCTCTGCAAAATCATCCGAAACTTATGAGGAAGTATTCAAGGAATATGCGCCCATTTTCAATCCTGGCGTTACCAATGGCGGCGCTAATTTAGCCGATATCAAATGGCAAAAATCATCGGAAGAAGAAATGGATAACTTCCACTTACTCAAATTCACCGGCAATCAGCTGACATTCGCGTCAACAACTCCCGTCACTGATTTCAAAGATAAATTCAAGACTGCTCCCGGCGACAAAGGCGCAAGCCCCTATAAAGGCAGTAAGTTTTTTGTTGAGCAGTTTACGGTAACACCATCTGGCGATTATCTCATTGCCGGCCAATTGACAAGTTCAGTCAATATGGGAGATGGAAATACAGCTAAATCCTATGAGGATATTGTTTGTTTCCATTTTGACAAAACCGGAAACCTGAAAGCCCAGTATGGGTTAGGAAAAATCAATACCGACAAAAAGAGCGAAATATTCAGCATGAATCAGAAATTCTATTTGTCTTCAGATGGGAAACAGCTACTCTGGGAGATATTGGAAGTAAAAGGTCTGAAAGGATATGCCGATTTCCTTGCTGCCCTTGCCGGATACTCTTCTTTTTACTCACTCTATTTCCCACGGATTGGCACCATCGACCTGGAAAGTTCTTCCTTAAGTGCCTTCAAAGAAATGGGTAATGGGAAATATTTTCTTAGGAAAGATTTTACAAGCGTATACGATAAAGATGAAAAAAGCATCACCTACATCGGGCACGACGAAGATTTTAAAAAACTCTGGATTGGTAAAGTTATGATCCAATAGCAATAAACCTGATCCGCGACTTATGTTAACCGGCAAAGTTCTGTCACAATGCCGGAAATCGCACCACGGAAAAGCAATTCGATATACAATCCCGCTCTTCCAAAAGGTTACTATTTATTGAATTTCATTTCTCCGGAAGGGAAAACTGAAACAGACAGATTCCTGAAACAATAACCAAAAATTAAATCCATCAATCATGAAAAAACTTTTTATTCTTTTCTTAACATTCATTTCGGTGTCTGAAATGTATGCCCAACCTATTCTAAACAGCGCTGATCTGCATACCGGCTATAGTTTTAACCAGTATTCACTCAGCAATGTAAACACGGCCGACCTGATGCCTTCAGGTGCAAATATAACCTGGGATTTAAGTACGACTACGGCAACGCTGATAGGAACATCCGATTTGCTGGAAATGTCAGAAACACCATTTGCCGCTGAATATCCTGAAGCAAATTTTGCTATAAAGTTTACCCAGATCGGATTACCTGCCAATTACAGCCTGTTTAACCACACAGCAACAATTTTTGAAGAAGTAGCCAACAATGTGGGTACTGACAATCCTGTCGCTTTCCTGAATTACAGGACTACATTGGTGTTTCCTTTCACTTTAAACTTGTCAAATACTGACACATACCAGAAAGAAAACCAGGAAGTGAAAACTATTACAAACACATACGATGCTTATGGGACATTTATTGCCAATGATACTGTAGCGAACAATGTTGTAAGGATATTTGCAAATGACGACACCAATATTGCACCGGTATGGTGGAGTTCATCTCCATTGGTTCCGTTATTCCGGGCAAACAGTGAAGGCTTTATTTTGTGGCAAATCACCTCAACCCCAACAGGCGTAAAGGAGATATTTAGCAACCAGTTATTTGACATGTATCCCAATCCTGCAAGTGACTTACTGCACATCCTGAATAAAGAGAAGATCTCCCTCATTGAAATTTATAATGGAGCAGGGCAGTTCCAATTTTCAACAAACCAGTCAATCATTGATATTTCAGGGCTTGATAAAGGGATTTACTTTTTGAAAGCCTTGTCCGGAAAAGGAAGTATTTCACAAAAGTTTATCAAAGAATAAGCTTGAGAGATTAAGAAATCCAGGAGGCCTCTTTTATTGTTGAAAATGCACATCCCCTCTCTTATTAAAAAAAGATAGTCGATTGAATACTATAATTGGCTTTTAAAAGGAAGTATAAGGATGGAAAGGTGCTTTTATTTTATCCGGTGTTTGTGTAAAAATCAGTACCCCGATTTCTCCAGAAAATACGGTAGCATCTTCCGCCACCACGGCCAGTCATGGTTTACATCTTTTCCCCAGATATCAACCCAGGCGGGTATCGATTTCTGTTCTAATATGGCTTTCAGCGTCAGTGTTTCATCAAGCATCTCCTCCTCATAGGCGCCCTGACCGCTGCAGATGATTATTTTTCCCTTCCGGATCTGGTTCAGAATTTCTGCATTTTCAAGATTTTTAAGATACAGGTTCGGAGAGTTAAAATAGGTCTGCTCATCCACATAACCGCCCAACAACAGTTGCAGGTTATAAAAGCCACTGATGGCGATCACCACATCAAAATACTGTGGATGCTTAAAGAAAAAGTTAGCCGAATGGTATCCGCCCATACTGAATCCGGTACAGCCGATTTTTGCATCCTGCATTCCTTCAAGGTTTCTGACAAAAGGAATTACCTCCCCGAGTATATAATTTTCATAGGCTGCATGGCGCATTCCCTTCATGTAAGGATGAATGCTGCCATTCGACCAGGACTCATTGTCAACACTATCCACCGCAATGATGGTGATGCGGCCTTCGTTCAGGGAACCGGAAACAGCCTCAATAATTCCCTCATCTTCTGCCTGGAAAAACCTTCCGCCCTGCGTTGGAAAAAGAATAAACGGCTTACCGGCATGACCGTAAACTTTCAATTCCATTTCACGATTCAGGGACGGACTGTACCACTTATGATAGGCTATATTCATTTGCTATGCATCTTTTATTTTGTGAATTGCCTGCTGTACTTCAAACATTTTATTCAGATCAGGACTTCGCAACAGGTAACAGTAATTACCCATGGCGCGCGAAAGCACATCATTCACCTGATCATGGAAAACTATGATTCCCGGAAACATCTCCAGCAAAGCTTCATGCGTATATTCATAGTTATATTTCCATTTACGGCTTACAAAACAAACATGGTATTTCCTTGTAAAGTCGGTATTCCGCTCCTGGTTAACAAGCATGGCAGCCCATTCATCGTAAATATCAATATCGGAAGTAAAATTAAACATATCGGTTGTAAAACCACCGGGCGGGCGCATATTTACCTCAAGTGCAACCAGGCGGCCACTTTCATGTTCGCGGAAGAACTCAAAATGAAAAAACCGGCCTTTTACTTCAAAGGCCTCCAGCATTTTCCTTCCTGATTCTTCAAGGTCTGGCGGAATATCTCTCAGGGTGTAATAATAAACGTGTGAATCTTCATGCACGACCTCCATCACCCCTTTTTCATTTTTCATGGCGGTATAAAAAAGCAGATTGCCTGAATTATCCGTCAGGCCATCGAAAGAATAGATATCGCCCCGGATAAATTCTTCGATCAGGTAATCAATGTCGGGTTTGGACTTGAAAAAATCGTTCAGTGCTTCTTCATCCTCAATCTTATATGTATTGGAGGCCCCAACGCCTGAATCAGGCTTGGCTATGAGCGGATAACCGGTCTTGCGCACAAATTCCTTTGCATCTTCAGGGGTTCCGGCCAGCAAGCCACGGGCAACGTTAAGACCGGACTGTTGAAATACTTTTTTCATTTCCGACTTCTTCTTAATTCTGCCCATATCAGCAGGTTTCAGCCCTTTGATGTCAAAGTCCAGCCTGAGCCGGGATTCAGTCTCCAGCCAATACTCATTGTGCGAATCGATACCATCGATTTTGCCATAACGTTCGGTAAAATAAGTTACTGCGCGCTTTAACTCTTCATAGTTGTGCAGATCATCAACCCGGTAGTATTCAGTAAGCACAGATCTCAACAATGGGTGCAGACTTTCGTAGTGCGCATCGCCAATACCCAGCACATTGATGCCGGCATTTTTCAATGAAACACTGAAACGATAATAATTCGGGGGAAAGTGTGGTGAGAAGCTAATGTAGTTCATAATTCAGGTTTCTAAGGCCAGGTTTGCTGAGCACTGGCATTATTGCAAATAAAATCATACTTTAATCTCAGCATAAAAAATTCACAGAGTAAAACTTATTGATTTCCTCAATGATTAACAAGCATCAGGCCCAGGTTATTTACCTGAGCCTGTGTGCGAACTAAAAAAAAGAATAAATCTTTAGTCAATAACTTATAAAGCGTCTTTCAGGCCTTTGCCCGGACGAAATTTAGGAACTTTGGCAGCCTTGATCTGGAGTGCTTCGCCGGTCTTGGGATTACGACCTGTTCTGGCAGCTCTTTCTGATACTGAAAATGAGCCAAATCCTGCAATATCAACACTTTTACCATCTTTAAGCACTGATGAAACGGTTTCGTGATAGCAATCAATAGCTTCTTTTGCCTGGCTTTTTGTTAATCCGGCACCTTTGGCAACTGCATCAATTAATTCTGTTTTGTTCATTTCTGATGTTTTTAAAATGCGTGAATAATTATATGTTAACCCGTTTGGGCCAACATTTACAAGGGATACAACAGTTTTCCCGGTTAGTTGTTTAAAATAAACTGCAATTTATTGGACAAATGTACAAATTTAACCGAAAAGGTCAAAATATAGCGTCAATCCTCACTCCCCTGCTGATATTAGCAGTGTGAGCCTGTTGAAAATAAAACGGTCATTTACTGATGAAATTCAAAAGCAGATAATCTTCAGCCAAATGGCAGATAAACCGTTCTTCCCGAGGCATCTTTTACAGCTTTCAGCAACTGACGCCTGTTACGGGTCGGATCGTAGGAAACATGTATCCACCGGTAATTGAACTCATTGATTAACTGATCGAAGGGTAAATTGAGTTCCCTGATTTTCTTAAAAAGGAATTCATTGCCATTGTTATGATCAACAATATCAGCGGCATGCCCGGTTACATGCTGACTGTTCCTGGAGCCCCCGCTGAACACTGCCATCAAGGGCTCCAGG
>JAAXUD010000060.1:0-3785 GCA_013336205.1 Lentimicrobium sp.
CTGGTACCCGCCTATAAGGCCTGGAAGAGTGCCAATTAGTCACCTATAGCTCCCGAAAGCTTATAAGCTGCTTAACTATGCCCAAAAGGTTGAGTTTAAGGTTAAGCAACTCCTAAGTCATATCGCAGGTTTTTATCCCTGTTTGATTTATTACCAAACCCTATTTCTGAGACCAGATTGTCAGCCGAGCCAGCTTAACCTAAACCTCAACCTTAACCTCAACCTTAACTTTAACCTCAACCTTCTCTTAGCTTGTGCAATAATTCAACTGTTGGGATGAAAATACAGGGATATTAGCCTCATTCCTTAGATTTCAGGTGTTTTTTAAGCAAATTCATGAGGGTTTCCTTATTCAGGGGTTTCGACAGATAATCAACGCACCCGCTTTTGGTGGCATTTCCGCGGTCTTCAGAAAAAGCATAAGCTGTGAGGGCTATAATTGGCAATTCAGGCCTGAAAGTCAGAATTTGCCGGGTTGCCTCATAACCATCCATTTCAGGCATTTTAATATCCATCAGAATTAGTGAAATGTCTGGTCGATCATGACAATGCTGAACAGCCTCCAACCCATTGGAAGCCCTGATTATCTCAATTTTTTCACTTTGCAGAATCCTGCTCAGATAGGCATAGCTGATATTGTCATCTTCGGCAATCAGAATCACCGCTTCAAAATTCAGTAAGGACTGACTAAATGATTTTTGTTCCAATGCCACCGGCTTTTCTTTGGCCGGAATCCATGGTATAGTAAAACTAAAGGTTGAGCCTATACCAGGTGTTGAATTAACCCGGATATTACCACCCATCATTTCAACATACGCCCTGGCAATCGATAAACCCAGCCCTGATCCCTCGTAAGGTCTCGACAAAGAGGTATCTGCCTGAACAAAACGTTCAAAGATTTTATTTAAATGCTGAGGCATAATACCCATACCAGTATCTGAAACAAAAAACTCAAGCATATTATCAGCCAGTCGGCAGCCAATTTCGATAGAACCCTGACGGGTAAATTTCAATGCATTTTTAATGAGGTTTGTCAGCACTGATTCAACTTTATGACCATCGGTTTGTACGCGCGAGTATTGGGCCGGTAATTGCTCAGGAATACTAAACTTCAGATTTTTTTCATTGGCTTCAGGTAAAAAGAAATTAAAAAGATGATGCATCAATGTATTGATATCAAAATCAGCGCTAAGGATTCTGCTTTGTCCTGATTCAATTTTTGAAATATCAATAATATCGTTAATTGTATCGAGCAACCTGTTGCCGCTTGATTTTACGATTTTTATATACTGATCGCGCTGATCGCTGGCAAGGTCAGATTCCAGCAATAAATCCATAAAACCCAGAATTCCGTTCATCGGAGTTCTGATTTCATGGCTCATATTGGCAAGGAATGCTAATTTCAGCCGTTCACTTTCTTCTGCCCTTTCTTTGGCTATAATAAGCTCATTTTCAGCATTCTTATGTTCTGTTATATCTCTGAACTCTACCGTTCTCACATTTTTCCCTTTGTAGGGAATCGACTTGCCCTCCAGCCGCATGGGAAATTCTTCACCGTTTTTGCGCAATCCAATAGCTTCGTATGGCTTTTCGTTACCAGTTAAGATATTGTTTAACACCATATCCCTTGATTTTTCAGAAATCAGCAACAATCCATTCATTCCAATTAATTCTTCCAGCGAATAGCCTGTCATTTCTGCCAATCCCTGGTTACAATCCAATATTATACCCTTATCGTGAATCGAAATTCCCCCAAAAGATGCTCTGTGAAGCGCCTGAAAACGGATATTGCTTTCTTCTGCTTTTTCTTTGGCTGCAATTAATTCAAATTCAGCAATTTTCCGATCTGTAATATCCTGAAAAATTTCAAGAATCGCTTTTTTGCCATGGAATAAAAGTCCGGTATGGCTTATTTCATAAACCTTACCGCCAAAAACACCATTTGTTTCGTAAACTTCTGTTTTGCCAATATTTATTCCTTTTAGCAATGGACAATCTATGCATTGATCTGCGTCATCGCGGTAATATTTCCAACACTTATGACCTACGGCTTCAGTTCCAAAAAGAGCTTCCAGCTTTTCGTTCATAAAAAGAATATTCCCCTGTTCATCAACTATATCCATTTCAAACGGAATCGTCTGCAACAAAGATTTATTCAGCTCGTTGCTTTCTCTAAGGGTATCTTCAACTCTTTTACGATCCGTTATATCATAGCCTATACCCACCAGTCCTGAAATCTTCCCCTGCGAATCAAAAAGCGGATATTTGGAGGTTAGTAACCAGCGTTGTATCCCCTTTTTATCAAAAAAATTCTCTTCATGGTTTACAATTGGGACGCCTGAATTTATCACTGTCATATTATCGGCATATCCACGCTCACCTACTTCACCAGGAAAAAGGTCCAAATCATTTTTACCAAGAACCTCTGCCTCTGTTTTACAGCCGATATTTTCAATATCAGCTTTATTGGCAACCAACTTTCGGCCTTCTTTATCCAGAATATAGATCGGATCAGGCAGGTTATCAATCAGGGTCCGGAGCATAATCCGCTCATGAAGAATCAATTCTTCGTTTTCTTTCCGATCGGTAATATCCCTGAAATTAATAACAATTGCTTCAATATCAGGATTATCGAAAAGATTAGTAAAAGTACTTTCTATCCACTTCCAGTTTCCATCTTTTGACAAAAAACGGTATTGTAACGTAGGGGTATAGTCTGATTCAGTCATTACCCTGGTAAGCTCCGACAAAACCAGAGGCAGGTCTTCCGGATGCGTAAATTCAACCGGATTTGCCTCTATTGGTTCATCCGGCTTATAGCCAAACATCTTTTTGGCTGTAGGACTAATAAAGGTAAAGTTACCCGATGAGTTGACCAATGCAACACCATCGGGTGCTTTTTCTATCAGAGCCCTGTAGTGATTCTCCAATTTAATAACTGACTTTTCGGCTAATCTTCGGTCTGTTACATCCCGGGCAACACCTGTAATACCTATAATCTGCCCATTCATATATAATGGAGAACCACTCACTTCACCATACTTATGGGTTCCATCTTTGGCATAAAATTCATAGGTTGAAACAGAGACCTTTTCACCGGAGAAAACAAGCATTACATCTTCAATAATTCTTTCGAGAGATCCTTCTGCAATAAAATTAAAATCCTGAACCTGCCGGTTTAATAGTTCATCTGCTTTATACCCCAAAATACGTTCAATGCCGGGAGATATATTTATTATTTTCAGCTCATTATTTATGGTAAAAATCACATCAGATACATTCTCAAAAATAATCCGGAAGTATTCTTCCTGCGCCTTCAGGTCTATTTCTGCATGTTTACTCTCTGTTACATCTTTGGCAGCAACAGTTGCGCCAATTATCTTGCCGTTAAAACCCTTAATCGGGAAGTGTGTGATTTCAAAATACCGCCGGCTAAGCAGTTCATCACCGACAAATGACTCATCAGCAAAGTATTCACCGGCAAGTGTCCGATCAATATTATATTTTGCATTTACACGGTCATCGGCTACTGTCATTAACTCAAGCAGGTTATCGCCCAGATTAATATCAGCATTATAGAGGCTTTTCATTCCTGTTGCATGTGCCGTGTTAAAGCTGGTGTAGCGGTAATTCGCATCAACAGAAAAAATGGGGTAGTTAAAACTCTCAATAATTCCATTTAAAGTAAAATACTGCTGGCGGATTATTTCTTCTGATAACTTCCGGTTGGTCAGATCAACGGCGATTACCAGGCAATTTTCGCTGTCTGCTGAAACGACACCTTC
>JAAXUD010000060.1:3795-9786 GCA_013336205.1 Lentimicrobium sp.
GAATTATCGTTGGTAATCAGCTGAATTTCACAACTTTCCTTGAAATTAGTTTCAAAAACATCCTGCAGGAAATCGTTGAAAAAAGGCAGTGTATCCCTGCTTATAAAAAACTTCAGATTGCTTCCTGTTAAAAATGAACGTTCTTTTCCAAGTAACCTGGCTCCACTAAGATTTAGTTTTATTATTTTACCAGACCGATCGATTGAAAAAAATCCGGAAGGAGAAAACTCATAAACCTCATCAAAGAGCCGGGTATAATCAAGTACAGCTTTTTCGGCTCTTTCCCGTGCCAGCATTAATTCCTCATTTTGCATTTCCAGTTCAATCTGATGCACTTCGAGCTCATGCATAAGTTTCCGGATATCTGCTTCAGACATTAACACAGGTTTACCAGCCTTGAGTATCCGGTATCGCTCTTCAGCCTTTTGCCTTAACAACCTGGCTTCAGATGAATTTTCGTCTTCCTTTTCCATTAATTATTAAATAAGTATGTCTAAAAGGTTTTATTAAATTAATCTCCAGGCATTTATCCGCTAACTCTTAGGAATAGTAAAGTAGAACTTACTTCCCTTCCCTAATTCACTTTCGACCCAGATTTCCCCACTATGTTTTTGAACAAATTCTTTACATAATAACAATCCAAGTCCCGTTCCGGTTTCATTTTGAGTTCCTTTGGTAGTGAAACTCTCTTCAATGCGGAATAATTTTTTCAATGCTTCGCTTTTTATCCCCAATCCGTTATCACTTACAATTACCAAAAGCTCCTTCTTATGGGCCTTAACTTCTATTTCGATTGCCCCTCCCGGCCTGGTAAACTTAATCGCATTTGAAATAAGGTTCCTCAAAACGGTACCAAGCATCGCTTTATCGGCCATAACCAACGCATTGTGCGGTAGTAGCTTCGAGATAGTGATCGATTTTAGCCTTGCAGCATCGTTAGCCAGCTCTGCTACTTCATTAATCATTGAAGTCAGTTCAACATATTCAGGACTAAATTCCATCCTACCTGTCTGTGAGCGTGACCATTCAAGCAAATTCAACAACAAATCCATTGCCCTTTGTGATGATTGCTGAATCAGCCATGCATATTCATCCACTCCTTCCTTTTCGTTATTATTAATCTGATCGACCAGCAGGTTGCTTAATGCCAGGATATTATTAAAAGGACTTTTTAAATCATGGGCGATGATTGAGAAAAATTTATCTTTTGTGGCGTTTAATTCGCGCAGGCGGGCTTCGCTCTCACGAAGCGCTTCTTCGGCGAGCTTGTGGTCATGAATATCATTAATAAAGTTAAGTGTCGCCGGCTTTCCTTTCCAATCTATTTTAACACCACTTATTTCGACCCACCGCAAATGGTCGTCTTTTCGAAGAATCCTGAAACTATACCTTTTATCTTCAAATTCACCCTTTAGTCTTTTTTTATAATTCGTACTCACCAGCTCCCTGTCATCAGGATAAACAAAATCAATAAAACTAATTTCAGATAATTCTTCACTTGAATAGCCGCTGATTTCAGGAATCATCGGGTTAAAATAACTCAGCTTTTCGCCCTGGGCAACGAAAATACCTTCCCGGGCTGTTTCAAATAAAAGCCGGTGCTGTTCTTCACTTTCTTTAAGTATCTGTTCAGCAATTTTCCGTTCTGTAATATCCCGCTCAATGTACAGTATTCCGATAGGTTCATTGGCCGAATTCCTGAGAATATTCGCATTCGCTTCAATAAAGAAAGAACTGCTATCTTTGCGAATCATGAGGTATTCATTGGCACCGGTCAGATTCCCCTTTAACATTTCAGTGATATAATAAACTGCCTTATCATGATAGTCAGGATGCAAAAACTCCATAATATTCCGCCCTATCATTTCATCAGCTGAATCCAGGTGCCACATCGAAGCTATCTGTGGTGATACCGACTGAATAGTACCATCCAGTGAGGTTATGGCTATACCGTCAGGGGATGTTGCAATAATGGCACTAAGTTTCTCTTCACTTTCGCGGATAGCTTCCTGAATCACTTTTTGCTCAGTAATGTCGGTGATAAAACCTTCGAGATAAAGAAGTACGCCATCATCGGCGAAAATACCCTGGCCTTGTTCCCACACCCACCGTGTTTCACCGGAAGCATTAATAATCGGGTATTCTCCTGTAAACGATTTTTTCTCTTTCAACAGGTTCTGCCAGTTTTGCCAGATTGGTTCCCTGTATTCGGGCTTCATTAAATCGTTGTAGGATAATTTATTGTTTTGCATAAAATCACCGGGTTCATAACCGGTAATTGCTTTGCATCCGTCGCTTATGTATTGGATTGTCCATTCTTTATCGTTGGCACAACGATACACAAAACCAGGCAGATTGCTTATCAGTGTTGCTTTCTGGCGCTCACTATCGAACAATGCCTGCGCTGCTTTTTTGCGTTCGGTGATATCGAAGAAAGTAACGACCGAACCAATAATACTGCCTTCACTGAAAATCGGATAGGACCAATACTCGGCCGGAAAACTATCGCCCTGTTTAGTCCAGAGTACCTCATCCTCGGCATGGGTTTCTTTTCCTTCCAGGAATGCTTTAAAGATCTGGCATTCATCCACAATGAAATGGGTGCCATCTGAATGAGAGTGATGAATAAGATCATGCATATTCTTGCCTAAAACCTCATCAATATTACCATAACCCAGTATTCTTAATGCCGATTGGTTGCAGAAAGTACAATTTCCTTCATTATCAATACCATAAATTCCTTCAGCACTTGAATTTAACAACAGGCGGAAACGCTCTTCACTGCTTTTAAGATTAAATTCCGCAAGCTTTCTTTCTGTAATATCCTGCCCCTGGGCTATAGTTGCCACTATAATTTTTCCGTCCGGCGATGAAATTCCGGCTGAATTCCAAAGCAAAGTTCGAATACTACCGTCTTTATGCTTAATATCGATTTCAACCACTTCCCAACGGTCTCCGCTACTGGCCTGTTGGATATATCCGAGTGATTTTTCCCTTGTTGAATCCGGAAACAGAACAGATACTTCCCTGCCGGATACTTCATCTGCAGTTAACCCTGTTAAACGTTCAAATGCTTTGTTAAACTGTGTAATCTTCAGATTGTTATCCCAGACGATGATAGGCGCATTGGCATAGTTTAAGAGATTTTCAAGATAATCCCTGGTCTCGCGTAAATTAGCCTCGGCTACCTTTCTATCTGTAATGTCCTGCACCATTCCAACAGAACGGATAATTTTACCATGCTCATCGCGCTCATGAATGCATTTTTCATAAACATAGCGTATTTCACCTGTTTGCTTAAGCAATATCCTATGTTCTGTTTCATAGCCATCCTTTCCATCTTCAAACGAGGAAATATATTTCTCATGAACAGCCTCTCTGTCATCAGGGTGCACTGCTTGCAGAAAATCATTATAGGTGCCCTTAAATTTTCCCGGCTCGAATCCAAAAATGCGATACGTTTCATCGGACCATATTAAGTTATTGTTAAGAATATCAAGTTTCCAGCTTCCAACATGCGCTATTTGCTGTGATTGAGCCAGCATTTCTTCACTTACACGTAAGGCTTCTTCTGCCTGCAATCTCTCCAATTCGCCGGATGCGCGCAATGAAACCAGTTTCAGCAATACTTCCGCTTTCTTTGAGTCAAACAAAACCTGATGACCAATAATTGCAATTAATCCAATTGGCACTCCCCTGGAATCAAGCAGTGTGGTTCCGATATAACTTTCTGCATTCAGTTCCTGCAATGCCTCATCTTGCGGAAACAACTTCTGCACATCTCTTGGAAAATAACAAATACCTTTATTAACCACTTCACCACAGGGGGTTTCTTTAAGTGTGTAACGGACATTGTGCTCAAGCTTTCCATCATTATAAACAGCAACTGTCTGAGCTGTCAGACCATCACCCTCCAGCCGGTCGATACACACATAATCCATATTCAGGGTTTCGGCAAGATAAGGGGCCAGTGCCTCGAAGAAATTCGATCCGCTTGCCGGTGAACCGCATTCAAGCAGAAATGCCTGCGTATTTTCAATAAGCTTTTTATCAGAGATATTATGCCCCACCCCAACAAGCCCTGTAACAATGCCATCCGCATTCATGATCGGAGACACAAATGTTTGATAATATTCAATTCCTGACTTGCCCATGACTGACCATTCATAAACAGTTGACTTACCGCTTAAAGCCAGTTCATTTGCATTTTGGTGGACAACTGCCGCTTCTGCACCAAAAATATCCCGGGCAGTTTTTCCAATAAAGGAATCCACAGAAAGTTCAGTATTATCAATCCAATTTCCATATATCCCGGTATGTTTCTGCTCTGTATCCAGCGAATAGACAAGTTCATCCATTGAATTTACCAATGTTCTGAATAGTTCTTCACTTTTACTCAGTGCAAGTTCAGACTGTTTACGTTCTGAGATATCAGCAAAAACAGTGGCAAAAAAGCCCGGATTGGGAGAAAAGGCTGATATTTCAAAATGTTTATTCAAAGGAGGGAAATATGTTTGAAAAGAATGATAACCCCCATTTAAAGCTATATCAGCATAGATATCAAGATATGGCGCAGGATTAACGCCATAAAACTGACTGGCCAGCATCCCTTTTGCCTGATTGGCTGAAATACCCAGATGCTTTTCAAAGGAAGAATTGGTATCAATAATTCTATAGTCGATTGCCTTTTGCGCTGAATCGTAGACCATTTCATGAAGGGCAAACCCTTCAGACATCTGTGTAAAAAGTGCACGAAATTTAGATTCACTGTTTTTTAGTGCATCTTCTGCTGACTTTATCTCAGAAATAAACCTGGCCTGCTGCACATTCTGGTAGGCAGAAACCGAAAGTTGATTGGCAAGCGTGTAAAGAGATTGCGCTACTTTAGTAAAACGCTCCTCTGACATCGGGGGCACCTCGAAAAACGCAGTAAGCAATTCCTCTTCATCGGCTCCTATCTCTTTGGCATAAGCACGAATACTCTCTTCTGTCTGGGTTTCATCACGCACCTGTCCGACAAGCCAGTTTGCAATATGTTGCCCTTCTATCGTAATTCCTGCACCGGCATCCCACAGCCCTCCACTGAGGCAGGGTTTCACTTTAGGCCCTTGTATATCCGGGACTCCCAGTGCCAGGTCTGATTTACGACAATTGAAACATCCCTTTTCAGTTTGTCTGACAATTCCGCTGCAAAAACGTGTAAAATTACTTGGCTTTGTAATGGGCGTGCCATCTGGCCTGGTTATCAGGGAGGCCACCCCGGTTGCTGCTGCAAAATCATCCTGAATCAGCTGAATATCCTCAAGATTGAACAGTTCTTCGAATGATATGGCAGTTTTCTCCGCAATCGGAAGCGTTAAAGCGACAATACGCTTTTCAATGGCATCCTGCATCTTCCTTCGCTGGGTAATATCGCGCACATTGTGAATTAATTTAGCTATATTCCCCTCTTTGTCGCGCAGCAAAGCCACATTGGATTCAATATAGAACTGAGACCCGTCTTTCCTGGTCACCAGGTATTCACTGGCACCGGAAAAGCGCTCTTCAACAACATCTTTAATTCTTGAATTGGCCAGTTCATGGTACTTCGGATCAATAAATTCGTAAATATTCTTCCCGATAATTTCATCGGATGAACTGAAGCCCAGCATTAACAAGCCTTTATCTGAGATTTGCTCTATTATACCATCAGGAGAAGTAATGGCCACGCCATCAGGTGAGGCCTTAACGATGGTTCGCCAAAGCTCTTCACTTTTTTCGAGTGCATGAACAGCAATAGACGCTTTCGAAATACTTTGGGCCAACCTCCGGTTTACCCGGGAAATATAAAACGCCAGTACGCTGGTTAGCACTACCACTATTGCCAGAACAACCAACCCACGGGTCAATAAAGTGTTTGTTTTATCAACTGGCTCATAAATAAATCCTTCGGGAGAATAATCTGCCGGAAGCAATCCGATACCGGAATAAGTGTTGGCTATATGCTGCCAG
>JAAXUD010000446.1 GCA_013336205.1 Lentimicrobium sp.
AAAAAACTAATCTACTTATACTTATTGTTATGAGCCTGGTAATTACCGCTTGCAATCCTGAGAGATCAAAGGATAGCTCAACTCAGGAGTTTAAATTCCTGCTTGAGCAGTTTGCCGATTTAAAGATAATGCGTTTCCAGGTGAATGGTTTCGATTCATTATCCTTACAGCAGAAAGAACTGGTTTATTATCTGAGTCAGGCAGCCCTTGCCGGACGTGATATTCTTTTTGACCAGAATTATAAATACAACCTGGCCATTAGACGCACACTCGAAAATATTGTTGTTAACTATAAAGGTGACCGTAATTCTGTAGATTTCATGAATTTCATGGTTTACA
This sequence comes from Lentimicrobium sp., assembly GCA_013336205.1. Taxonomy (GTDB): domain Bacteria; phylum Bacteroidota; class Bacteroidia; order Bacteroidales; family Lentimicrobiaceae; genus Lentimicrobium. The sequence goes on from JAAXUD010000446.1 coordinate 340, forward strand.
CAAAACGTGTCTGGTTTAGCAACGGAATTCACCATCATTATTCAAAGGACAAGTTTCTGCCTGAAATAAGTCCTGAGTACCTGGAATATCTTATCCGGGAAACCAGCACAGGTTCTTTTCCATTGCGGGAAGGCCAGTCAATCAATGATTTTATTTCAGAGATTATACCCGTTATTTTCGACCCTCTGATCGCGCCTAAGGCTGTAAGTCAGGAGTCCGGCAAAGACCTTCTGCTTAATTCTGCCTGTAATTTTTATGATAATGTTACGGAAAAGGAAGCTGAATTGTTTTATAAAAACCTCAAGAACAAAGCAATAGCAATGGGTGAAGATACCCTGGTTTCGTTTGGGCTGAACAGCAAGCTGGTAAAGAAAAACGGCGTTTTGCAGGAAGAGGTATACAAAACCGGAGGCTTATACGGCCAGGCCATTGAGCAAATCGTTTATTGGCTGGATAAGGCTTCGGCAGTGGCTGAAAACGATCATCAGAAACTTGAAATCGAATCGTTAATCCGCTACTATCAAACCGGGAACCTGAGTACCTGGGATGAGTACAATGTTTTGTGGGTTAAGGATCTGGAATCTGAAGTTGATTTTGTAAATGGGTTTATCGAGAATTATGGTGACCCGATGGGGCTGAAAGCAACCTGGGAGAGCATTGTAAATTTCAAAGATAAAATTGCAACAAAACGCGCGGAAACTATCAGTGCCAATGCACAGTGGTTCGAAGACCATTCACCGGTTGATCCGAAATTCAGAAAAACCAAAGTCAGGGGAGTTTCAGCAAAAGTAATTACAGCTGCACAGTTGGGTGGCGACTGTTATCCATCAACACCGATAGGGATCAACCTGCCGAATGCAGACTGGATCAGGAAAGAACATGGATCCAAATCAGTTACCATCGAAAATATCAGCTATGCTTACGATCAGGCTTCTTTGGGCAATGGAATGATTGAAGAGTTTGCCTGTTCTGCCGAAGAAGTTGAAATGGCCAAAAAGTATGGCAGCCTTGCAAGTAACCTGCATACCGATCTTCACGAGTGTCTTGGTCATGGTTCCGGTCAGCTGATGGCAGGTACCCGGGGTGATGAGCTGAAGAACTATGGTTCACCGCTTGAAGAAGCGCGTGCCGATCTGTTTGCACTCTATTATATGGCGGATCCTAAAATGATGGAACTCGGGCTTTTTGACAATGATGATGTATATCGCACTGAATATAATAGTTACATCAGGAATGGGCTGATAACGCAACTTACCCGCATTCAACCCGGGAAAAACATTGAGCAGGCGCATATGAGAAGTCGTCAACTGATCGCTGCCTGGTGTTTTGATAAAGGCAAAAAAGAAAAAGTGATTGAGATGATCACAAAAGAGGGCAAAACATATGTGAAGGTAAATGATTATCAAGCGCTAAGAAAGTTATTCGGAGAAATGCTGGCCGAGATCCAACGCATCAAATCGGAGGGCGATTATGCTGCAGGTCTTGCAATGGTCGAAACCTACGGAGTGAAGGTTGATGTAAAACTTCACCAGGAAGTACTTGAACGTTTTGCCAAACTAAAGATCGCACCCTATGGTGGATTTATCAATCCGGAATTTGCACTTAAAAAGGAAGGCGAAAAAATCGTGGATGTAATAGTTAAATATCCTGATGATTACACCGGGCAAATGCTTAACTATTCAAAAAGCCATTCTTTTCTGCCAACCTATAACTAAACGATGATCGAAAAATTACAGATCTTTACCTGGAATTTTTTCTAAACTATAACTATGAAGATTCGTAACCTGGTCCTTATCTTATTGCTGATAATTTCTGCCAACCTATACAGCCAGACTGAAGTCGATGAGCGGGCCATGATTTCGTTCCGGAAAGGACTTGGATTTAATGCGCCTGACAGCACTTTTGGGCTTAATATAAGATTAAGGATGCAAAACAGGCTTTTATTTAACTTTGATGATGACTTTAACATTGAACATATTGAAGCCAGGGTTAGCCGGTTGCGGTTGAGGTTTGACGGTTATATACTGACTACAAAACTCACTTATTACATTCAATTGTCCTTTTCGCGTGGAGACCAGGACTGGGATAACACACACGTTCCCAATGTAGTAAGGGATGCTATGATTTACTATCATTTCAATCCGAAATTTTATGTAGGTTTTGGACAAGGGAAACTTCCGGGAAACCGGGAACGCATAATCTCAAGCGGACAACAACAATTCTACGACCGATCAAATGTGAATGCCAATTATACCCTTGACCGTGATTTCGGAATTTTTGCCTATTACAGCGATAAAATCGGAGGGCTGCACTATAACCTGAAGAGCGCTGTTTCTACCGGTGATGGCCGAAACCAGTTATTAACAGACAATGGATTGATGTACACCGGAAGAATAGAATTAATGCCATTGGGTAGATTTAAAAAAGACGGTGATTTTTCTGAAGGAGATCTGGAATTTGAAACTACACCTAAAATTTCATTGGCTGCTGGTTATTCATTCAACCAGAAAGCAAGGCGAACCCGCGGAACCCTTGGTTCTGATCTTTACGAAAGCCGTGATCTGCAGGCACTGTTTGCCGACATTATTCTCAAATACCAGGGCTGGGCTTTGTATACCGAATTCATCAACCGCAATACCAATAATTCAGCCTATACCTATAATGCAGCAGATTCAAGTCAGTCGGCCTATGTGGTTACCGGACGCGGCATTAATACACAATTGAGTTATTGCTTTCGCAATTACTGGGAAATCGCTGCCCGATATTCGGTAGTTGAACCAGACATGGAGATAAGGCAAAATGCAATGCTTGACTCGTATTACCTTTTAGGTGTGAATAAATACATCCGAAAACACCTTACCAAATTACAGGGTTCTATTGGTTACCGGACTCAGGAATCCTATACCCCCACTGCAATGGGCAAAAACAACTTTTTACTGGTTTTTCAGGTAGAATTGGGGATATAAGAAAATGGACAAGGGGACAAGGAGACAAGGGGACAAGGAGAATTAAATTTCCAATAACCAATTTCCAATCTTTTCCAACATCCGACTTCCGACTTCCGAAAAGGGGACGATTTTTTCAATTGTTCCAGTCCCTGTGCCCTATGCCCTGTGCTCTGAGCCAAAAGAGACGGAACTCACTACTCATTTCTTCCGACTTCCGTTCCGATAGCTATCGGAATCCGACTTCTCACTTCTGACTTCTGACGTCTGACTTCTGACTTCCGACTTCCG
>JAAXUD010000447.1 GCA_013336205.1 Lentimicrobium sp.
GGAATAAACTCACAGCTTTTTAATTCCTTACCTGCATTTTTTTCACCACCGAGCATAACGCAGGTCCATTCAGGGTCCAGAATATGCTTACCCCGCATTAAGACTGCCTGTGGATTATCATACTCAAGAATTCTGACTTTCCCGTCAAATTCAATATCAATAATGGTAAAAGTTGAGTAACTCATCTTGCGCTCGCTACATACAGGCAAGGTGTTCATGATGATTTCTGCAATCCGGTTAACCTCTTTGTGTTCGAGTGTAAAATTTAAGGCCATGGTTGCCGTCAGGGTCGCCAGCATATTGGCTTTCACACCATGCCCCATCCCATCCGACAAAACCACAATTATCCTGTTTTCTTCGTTGATACGTCTCGAAAGGAAAACGTCACCACAAATTCGTGATTCATGATGATTTTTCAGCTCCGCATTAACTTCGATGTAAAATCTGTTATCCATCTTCCCTGTTACTTTTTGGCTGCTTTGTGCGACTCAATAATAGAATTGAGCATGCGTTCTGTTTTGGCAGCGCCCTCTCCAAGTAAAAAGGCAATTTTCTGCACCAGGTCCAGATTTTCATCAATTACTTCAGTCACCCGATTGATAACCTCTTCCTTACGCACCTCGGGCAGGTACATATCGCGCAGCACCGCTCCGGCAATTTTGCCCTTTTTTATCGAAAAGACAGATACATTAAGTAATCGCTCACCAAGATGCACATCGCGGTTAACAAGGTTTTCATTGTTTGAAATTACACCTGAGAATAACTTATAGAACTGAAAAGGAAGTAAAGTCTTCAGATCGGCTCCAACCAGACCCGGAATAATCTCGTTAATCTCGGCAGCGTCTTCACCTAAAATATTTATAAAGCTCTGGTTAGACTCTATCACTTTAAGATTTTCATCTACAATAACAATGGCACTTGGAAGTTTTTGGAGCATTGAGGAAGTGCGTTCCAGGGCTTCCTGGGCAAGTTGTTGTTCGTGTCGGGCTTTTTGCTCTGAATCCACCAGGGCTTCCTGGGTACGGGCAAGTTTTTCGTTTGTAAGTTTCAGCGTTTTAATAAAATCATGTTTACTTCTGAGCGAATAGGTTATACACATATCAGTCTTTGTAAGACCTTGTGCAACAGCCCGGGCAAAATCACGGCAGGATTCATACCCACAAGCACCGCATCCAAGCTTGTCTTCCGTATTTTGCTTTCCGATAACTTTCAGAATTTCTTCGGTTTTCTCTTCTGAAGGTTCCGGCAAGCGTTGATCATCCGGCTCAATAAACGCTTTAAAATCAGTATGAGAGATGTGTTTTTTACATGCTTTTTGCCAGGTCTTAATGTCGAAGTTTTTCAACTTTTTATTCGCATAATCAGTTACGAGTGTCTTTCTGGCGTATTTTTTTCCTCCGTGCGAAGTTCCGGGGCCCATAAGGCAGCCTTCACAGTAAAACAGATTAAAATGCTTTCTGATAAAGTCAACCGATGATTCGAATTCACGGATGGCTTCCAGTACATCTTCCTTCCCTTCTGCAGTAATAATGCGGCCCTGCATAAGATCTTCACTCAGATTGGCTGCCTGCAAAATTCCATTACTGACAGCATAAAGCGATCCTTTATAACCCAGGGGTGGATCAAAATCAGAATATTCGACATTGCTTTCCTTGATTTCAAATTCGTTGAAGAGTTGCCGTAGCTCAACAAAAGTAAGCACTGCATCCACCTTTGAGTTACCTTCATAACGAAGTGCCTCATCCTTTGCGGCAATGCAGGGCCCGATATAAACAACCTTAATATCTTTGCCATACAACTGTCTGACCAACTGGGCGGTAGCAACCATTGGTGTAATTATGGGCGCAAGATTGTCAATAATTCCAGGATGGAATTTTTCAATCAGTGAAACAACCGGGGGGCAATTGGCCGTAATATAGTATCTGCCCATAAAGTTTGTAAAGAGTTCATGGTATTGATCAGCAACCATATCTACTCCAAAGGAAGCTTCATTCACATAATCAAAACCAAGCGCCCTGATCATCCGGACGAATTTACGGTAATCAGTTATATCATCAAATTCACCGGAAATACTGGGGGCAACAATTGCAGCTACCTTACTTTCTGATGAAAGTAAAGCTTTTGTTTCTTCACAGGCATCCCGATAAGAAATGGCCAGCGGTGCGCAAACCTGGAGACAACTACCGCATCCGATGCACCGCTCATGAATCACCACCGGAGCTTCAAGGTTCGATTTTACCTGAATCGCATTTACAGGGCAAGCCCTGACGCAGGCAAAACAAACTTTGCATTTTTTGCTGTCAATAGTGATGAGTGGTAGTTTCATCGGAGTTTACTTTATTTTTAATGCCTGTCCGGCATAGTCCGTTCTATTTGCTTACAAGAAGAATCCAGGCCAGAAAAGAAATTCAAAACAACAAGACTGGCTGATTTTATCATTAACTCAATAGTCTTATCACAGCCTGACCAGGGATATTTATTTTACAATTAATCCTCAATTTCCATTTCAGCAAAAACTGAAATGTATGCTTACATATTCGGAAAAGTCTGACCAAATAATTCATTAAGCACTGCCAGTACTTTCTCTTCGTCAAGCTCCTGATATTCCTTTCCGTTGATGTGCATCAGCGGACCTTTGTCACAACTGCTGAAGCAATGGGCCCCATGAAAATGAACCAGATGCCTGAGGTTATTTTCATTCAGATATTGTTCAATAACCTTAACAAGTAATTTATTCCCCCGTGAAAAACAGGAACTTCCAAGGCAAATCTGAATGTCAACTTTTTGTTCCATGAAAAGATTCAATAATTATTCTTCCAAAATCCTGCTGTCATCGGCCAACAAATAAAAAAACATCCTATAGTTGGCCGAATCCGGTTCAGAAAGAACAAAAATAGTATTTTTTATTAAAAATATCTGTTAAAGAAATAACATTGTTATTAAAATAACAGTAATTTTATCAGCGGAAATTAAAACCCGCAATACCTGACACTGTATTGCTTACAAAGATAATATTACTTTACAACACTGAACTTCAGTTTTCTATGTCTGACAAAATAGATGAGATAATAAAAAACCACCTGAATGTACAGCGCGACAGTCTGCTGCCTTTATTACAGGAAATTCAGAATGAGCTGGGTTATCTTTCGGAAGAATCGATCAACCGGATAGGTTTATCGCTTGGATTGCCTACCAGTAAAATATATGGTGTTGCTACCTTTTATGATCAGTTCCGCTTTGAGCCAAAAGGCAGGTATCACATTCAGATTTGCCACGGAACAGCCTGTCACATCGAAAAATCATCAAGGTTAATACAGGAAGCTGAGCGGCTTTTAAAGATCAAACAAGGGCAGACAACCCGCGATGGTATGTTTAGCCTTGAAGTCGTCAATTGCATGGGGGCATGTAGCCTGTCGCCTGTTATGGCTGTAAATGAAAAATATTTTCACGGCATAGAGGCACGCAATCTCAAAGAAATCATCGAAAACTGTAAAGTAAAACAAGTTTAATCATGACTTCGCCTATTCAATTCTCCACCATTAAGCTCAGGGACATTACCCTGCTCAAT
>JAAXUD010000448.1 GCA_013336205.1 Lentimicrobium sp.
GCAATGAATCCCGTTTTGGATCGGTTGACATAAATTCCGAACCGCTGAAATCGAAATCGACCAGTTGCTTCAGATCTGTAGTATCGGCCAGGGCAGCCCGTTGAGCAAGGGAATTGGTGAGGTTCAACTCGCTTTCATTCATCCGCCATTCAATTCTGTCCATATAGCTGATGTAGCGGCTTAGTGGTAACTCAATCCTGACGCTCTTCCCCGGGGTGCCAAAAACGCCAATATTATTAACAAAATCAACCCTTCCGGGATAAATGCGTGTTGACAGCGAAACCGTTGGTCTTTCCGGATAATAAAGGCGAAAATCAGTTGTATCTGTATTAAAAGATTTGTTTTTGAAAATGAAAGTATTGGAAACTAAATCGGCATTGTCAAGTCTGCTGCTACCCCGGCCAAGCAGACCGGCCGATGTCAATGAAAGGCTTCCACTATGAAACATTTTGCCGTCAAACATATTAAACTCCTTTCCGGGAAGTGTATTTAACCGCATGATATCCATAGCGGGAAGCCAGAACTGATGCACCCCTTCGGCATAAACCTGGGGAAGCAATGGAATAATTGCCTGTTCCTGCATTGTAAATTTTGCAAGATCAGCCACCAGCGAGTCCGGGTAGAACATAAATCCGGGGGATTCGGAAACTGATGTCATATAATTAAGGCTGCCACTACCCTGGAAACCACGGTTACTTAGTTTTAAATCGGCATAATAAACGGCCCTTCCGTCATAGACAGGGATCCCCTCCTGCCCTGTTTTGCGGGCAAAACCAAGTGAATAATCATCCATAACCCGCAGAGGCTCCCTGATATCCGGCATAATGTTCCCGGAATAAAGGTAACCTTCAAATTTAAGCCCTTCGGTTGTAAAACTATTCAGGCTGTCGAGTGTAAACGGATAAACATTGTAATAAAATTCTTTTCGCTTATAGGCTCCTTTGGCAATTTTGTAATTGTCGTAATAAACATAAGCGTCATTTTTACTGATGAAAACAGGAAAAACCGGGCGTTCTTTCAGTCCTGATTTATTTGATGGTTCATCAATTAAAAGCTCACCACTCACGTTGGCAAGTACACTTCGCACAGTAACCTGCGCGATTTTTTTGGTTTTTGCCGAAATTGTATCAACCTTAAATGAAATTGAATCAATCTGGGGCATATTCAACTTGAACTTGTCGTACTCAAAAGAACTTTGATTTGCATAAAAATCAAAATAACCGGCTTTGACAAGCCCGGTAAAGACAAAATCGCGGTTTTTACGCAATAAAATCTCTTTATCACGCGGGTAAATGTACACAGCCTGGGAATCACTCAGGGAAACTTCCGGAACTCCGCTGATTCTGAGATCATAGGTTTTCAAACTTAAAATTGCATTGCTGCTTCGGTTAACCTGCGATTTTATCTGAATAACATCATAATCCGTTTTCTTACTCCTGGCATTCAGATATTCAAATAAGCGGGGAAGCACATCAATACGTTCATTGTCTATGTTATAGGTAATATAGCCGCCAATGGCAAGGTTCAGCACCATTGCCTTAACCTGTTCCAAAGGCTTTTTCATAAATTCGGCCAGCTCAGTAACAAAGAAAGTATTCAGCTTCGTACGTTGGGTATAGTTATAAATAATATTAATCGGATTCAACTCATCAATCCCCTGCAATTTATCATATCGCTCTTCGGAGTAGAAGTTTGAAGATTCGAACATGGCTTCACTCTGACGGTTCAATCCTCTCAGCATCTCAAAATTCATGCTATCTGAATCCATCCCATAATAAATGGCCTCGAAATACATATCCACCTTGTGGTAGGAATTATAATAAGGACTGGCAGAGGCACCTTCGGCAGATCTGACCAGGGATAATTCCCTGTTTTCGTCAATATACCTCAATTGCAACCCAGGATGAAAGATTGAATCTGCATCAAGATAAATAGTAGCGGAAGCCCGCTGTGAAACAATGCGGTCGGGCCGGATCACAAAATTGCGCGATAGCAGTTTGATGAGTGGTGAACCTTTGCGGTTAATCCAAAGAACCGCATCCTGGTCGCCATAACCAGAACCAATAATCCTGGGCCCTTCCAGTGTAAATCCACCCCGGTAATTTATTCCTTTAAAAATCTGGGTGATCTCTATATCTGTCTGATAGGAAACAAACTTCGGAAAGGTCGCTTTATCGGGCGGAACTCCTGCCAGTACCCGATCTTCCAGCTTGCCTGTTAATGGAAATTTGAAGTAGTCCTTATTGTAAAAGTTAACGGTATCTGCTGTATAGGTCGTTTGCTTCAGGTTCAACTTATAATTTCCCAATAAGGCATATACCTTTGCCGGATTAAAACCGAAAGTGCTCCATAAGATTTTACCCTGACTGCCTGAGAACCGATTGGTCATCGGCCAGACAACACCTGATGTCTCGAGTATTTTAATACTGTCCTTTCCTGAAATACAGACCAGGTCAACATTTTTCAGCCTGACAACCAGCGTAGTATCAAAATCATAGCTAAAACTACCATTGCGGAATTGCCATGAATTGGCATTGGACCTGAAAAGCTCCTTTTTTAAATTCAGTGCGGTCGTTCCATCAAGGAAAGCACTTAACTGCCGGAGTTGTTTCCCATCAACCAAAGGCATCAATCCTTTGTGCCATGCCAGGTAGCTTTTTACAGTTGTTGCCTCAGGAAAAGAGTTCAGACTTATGAGATAATCCCGAAAGCCGGGCGTAGGCCTCATGCGCTGGGTCAGCATCAGGTTAAAGGTTTTTATAATCTCCTTCTGTACCGTTGCATCATATATCCCTGTATTCCAGCCTTCTTCAAATACGCCAAGTGCAAGCTTAACCTCCCTGTCGGTTGAGGATTGCATAAAAATGCTCAATTCTCCGATAAAAGCAGTCGGGTCTTCAGAGAATACCTTCAGCTCCTGCGCATTCAGCCTGAAAAAAACTGAAAAAGCAAAAATCAGTATTAAGCGCATGCAAAATTTCACCTGATTCATCAGAAAGTTTACAGATTAATAAGAATTCCGAAAAACCGGAATCAGACCATTTATTGTTCGGACCTAAAGCAAGCGGCAACCCAGTTATTTCGTTCCTTATGACCATCGTATGTCAGACCAAGTGAACTGGCAGAATTTCTAATAACCGGAAGGTCTTCGAAATAGAAACCACTCATCAGCAAAGTGCCACCCTTGTTAAGGCTAGCGCAATAGGCTTCCATATCGTTTAAAAGTATATTGCGGTTAATATTGGCGATAATGAAATCAAATTTTTTCCCTGCAAGCAAAGCGGCATCTCCAAGATAAACGTCAATACTGGCTGATTTATTTCTTTCAACATTTTCAAGAGAGTTGCGATAAGCCCATTCATCGTTATCAATAGCTGTAACTGGTGAAGCGCCGCGCATTAATGCGAGAATAGCAAGAACGCCTGTTCCGCAGCCCATATCGAGTGTAGAAAGTCCGCTCATATTCTCCTCCAGCAGGTATTCAATCATAAGCGCGGTGGTTTCATGGTGGGCAGTACCAAACGACATTTTCGGCTCAATTACAATTTCATATTCAATGCCTGGCAGT
>JAAXUD010000061.1 GCA_013336205.1 Lentimicrobium sp.
CTGATTTATTACCTCATGAAGCAATGGAAAGCAAAAGGAAAAATCACAGGAAATGAATTTATCGTAAAAACAATTGTGACTTCAGAGTTACTGAAAGATATAGCCCTTAGCCATGGTGTTGAATCTTATGATGTGCTTACGGGATTTAAATATATTGCTGAAATAATAAGAAAACTGGAAGGTATAAAAACCTTTATTGGTGGCGGGGAAGAAAGCTATGGATATCTCGTTGGTGATAGTGTCAGGGACAAAGATGCAGTAATTGCCTGTTGTATGCTTGCCGAGACAGCCGCCTGGGCCAAAGATCAGGGGCTGACAATGTATGAACTGCTGATTGACATTTACTGTGAATACGGATTTTACCTGGAAGACCTGATTTCAATAACTAAAAAAGGAAAATCCGGAGCAGAGGAAATCCAGCAGATGATGGTTGATTATAGAAATAATCCACCAAAAGTAATCAACGGCCAAAATGTTGTTTTAATTAAGGACTATAAGTCACAAAAAGAAACCAACCTTGCAACTGGTGAAATATTACCTATTGACCTTCCGAAATCAGATGTTTTGCAATTCTTCCTGGAAAGTGGCAGCAAAATAACTGTGCGTCCATCAGGAACCGAACCAAAAATCAAGTTCTACTTTGGCGTAAAAGGAAAACTCGAAGACAAATCCCGGTTTGAAGCTGTAAACCGTGAAATGGCAGATCAATTGCAGGCTATTATAAGTTCAATGGGACTCAGATAAGTTGCATCTCTTCAATAAAAAAAGCGGCTGATGGCCGCTTTTTTTATTTGATTGAAAAGGATGAGTGCTAAGTAAAATGTCGCATCCAATGTAATGGGAAATTCCACCACTTAAACGGATCTCCACTTTTTACTTTTTACTTTAATCCGAACGCTAGCTTCCTAATGTAGCAACCATCACAGCTTTAATGGTATGCAGACGATTCTCTGCTTCATCAAAAACCAATGACATAGATGATTCAAATACCTCATCGGTAACTTCCATTGCTTCAAGCCCGTATTTCTGGAAAATATCTTCCCCTACTGTTGTGTGGCGGTTATGAAAAGCCGGCAAACAATGCAGGAATTTAACTTTTGGATTTCCTGTTTTCTCAACTGCCTGCATATTAACCTGGTAAGGGCTTAATAATTTGATGCGTTCAGCCCAGACTTCAGCAGGTTCACCCATTGAAACCCATACATCAGTATAAAGGAAATCAACACCTTTCACTCCTTCATCCAGGGATTCGGTCAGGGTTATTTTTGCACCGGTTTCTTTTGATATTTCACGACATTGCGCTACCAGTTCTTCATTAGGCCAGCATGCCTTAGGCGCAGCAGCGCGAAAATCCATACCCATTTTTGCAGCGCCTACCATCAGCGAGTTACCCATATTATTTCGGGCATCACCTAAGTAACAGAAAGAAACCTGGTGTAAAGGTTTGTCGCTGTGCTCCATCATGGTAAGAAAATCAGCAAGAATCTGTGTGGGATGAAATTCAGTGGTGAGACCGTTCCATACAGGAACACCAGCAAACTTTCCAAGTTCTTCAACCAGTTGCTGACCATAACCTCTGTATTCGATACCATCGTACATACGACCCAATACACGGGCGGTGTCTTTCATCGATTCCTTCTTTCCAATCTGAGATCCTGAAGGACCCAGATAAGTAACATGAGCGCCCTGATCAAGCGCTGCCACCTCGAACGCGCAACGTGTACGGGTTGAATCTTTCTCAAAAATCAGTGCAATGTTCTTGCCTTTTAATTTTTGCTGCTCTGTTCCGGCATATTTTGCCTCTTTCAGTTCTGCTGAAAGTTTTAATAAGTGCTTTATTTCCTGAGGTGTAAAATCCAGCAATTTTAAAAAATTGCGGTTTCTTAAGTTAAATGCCATGATGGTTTATACTTTAAGGTTTATATTTCTGATTATTAAACGATTACAATCCGGGTTCCCCCATTATCAATACCAAGTTTATCGGCACAAGTGATGATGGCATCTTTACCGGTTCCTTCAACGAAACTAATGGCAGCCCTGACTTTAGGAGCCATACTACCTTCAGCAAACTGGCCGTCAGCCAAATGTTTTCTGGCTTCAGCAATGGTCATCCTGTCAATTGATTTCTCCTGCGGCGTATTGTAGTTGATACAAACTTTAGGAATATCGGTAAGAACAAAAAACTTATCAGCCCTGATCTGAACTGCCAGCAAAGAAGAAGCAAGATCTTTGTCAATTACAGCGTCAATTCCCTGTAATTTATTTTCCTTCACATAAAACTGGGGAATGCCTCCTCCGCCGACGGCAATTACAATCTGTCCGGCGCGTGCCAGTGTTTCAATCGACTTTTGATTACTGATAACCAATGGTCGCGGGCTGGCTACTACTTTCCTGTAGCCCCTGTTTCTTGGGTCGGCTGAAAAAATGGCTCCGGTTTCTGCTGTTATGCGTTCCGATTCTTCTTTGGTATAAAACGGTCCGACAGGCTTGGTAGGGTTGGCGAATGCCGGGTCGTTTTTATCGACCAGCACCTGGGTAATGATCGAAATAATGTCACGGTCCAGATCATTGGCCATCATCACATTCCGCAATTGTTGTTCAATAACATAACCAATAAAGCCCTGTGAGTATGCCACAGCTATATCGAGCGGCATATCCGGCAATCCGTAAAGTTTATGACCTGCGGTATTGGAAAGCAGGATATTTCCGACCTGAGGTCCGTTTCCGTGAGTAACTACAATATTGTAATCCGCCCTGATCAGCGTTAATAAGTGCTCGGAAGTATTATATGCATTTGACTCCTGATCATCTATAGTCCCTTTTTGATCACTTCTTAATAATGCATTGCCTCCCAATGCAACAACAGCCAATTTTTTCATAACAATTAAAATAGGTTAATTTTGCTGCAAAAGTAAAGACTTTTGGATGATTTCCAAATTAACAAAAGAATACTAAAATTTATGTTAATATTCATGTATTGAGATACTTATAATACAGAATTCAGGATGGGGTAATTCTCTGACAGGATTTATCCGTTTACTGTTTCACGTTCGGGGCATTCATTACCTTTGTACAATGAAGAAACAGAATAAAGCGCTGATACTAGCGCTGGCTGCTGTGCTATTGTGGTCAACTATAGGATCAGCATTTAAAATTACACTCGGATACATAAACTTCACCCAGGTCCTGTTGTATTCTTCCTTAGTGGCCGTTATTTTTCTTGGTACTTTAATAACAGTAACAGGAAAATTAAGCACTATTCTAAAAGTCAGCCTGAAATCAATTTTAGCCTCTGCGGTAATGGGATTTCTTAATCCCTTTGCCTATTACCTAATTCTGCTGAAAGCCTATTCATTGCTTCAGGCTCAGGAAGCAGTCGCTTTGAACTATACATGGCCCATGATCCTGGTTCTGCTTTCTGCTGTTTTTCTCAGACATAAGATCTCCTGGATCAATATAATATCATTAATAATCAGTTTCTCTGGAACTGTAATAATAGCTACGAAAGGAAACTTTTCTGATGTACAACTCTCTGATCACCTTGGCGTCGGGCTGGCGCTTTCGAGCGCATTCTTTTGGGCTGCTTATTGGCTGCTTAACTTAAAAGATAAGCGGGCAACTGAAGAAAAACTATTTTTGAACTTTGTGTTTGGGTTTATTTACACGTTAATATATTGTGTGTTCACAAAGAATCTGACTTTCCCCGGACCAGAAGCAACAATAGGAGTTATCTATATCGGCTTGTTTGAAATGGGTATAACATTTGTACTATGGCTTAATGCTTTAAAGAATGCAGAAAACACAGCTAAAGTCAGCAATCTCGTGTATCTCTCACCCTTTTTATCACTATTGTTTGTTTCAGTAGCTGTAGGTGAAAAAATACTGGTATCAACCTTTGCAGGTTTGATACTTATAATCGGAGGAATTCTTATACAGCAGATGGCAGCTAAAGCCAGGCAATAAAAATCAAGAACAGATTACCTGTTGCGATTTTTTGTGGCACTCAGATTGGGCAGGATAAGTTAAAGATACTTGCTGATTGTCTGAAGCAACAAGGATGGTCTGATTGGTTTAGCCAGATAATCATCGCAGCCAGCTTCCTGACTTTTTAATTTCTCTCCAATCATTGCAAAAGCTGTCTGAGCTATTACAGGCAGGTCGGCGCGCATAAGTTTAATTTGTTTCGTTACTTCGTAACCATCAATGCCGGCAAGTTGGACATCCATCAGGACCAGGTCTAATTTTTGACCATTTTCAACTAAGGCAATCGCTTCCTCACCCTGCTTAACCCAAATCAGATTTGCCCCTGACCTGCGTAATGTGGCGGCCAGAAACTGGTAATTCGATTCAACATCCTCAACTATCAAAATGGTTTTACCTATCCATTTATCTGTGGTTGATGCGATATTCTCAATCTGAATATTTTCCATTTCCTTCTCTTTCCTGAGCGCTGATATTGGTATTACAATTGTAAATATTGAACCTTGAGGCAGGTTTGATTTATATTGCACTTCACCATTAAGCAAAGTTACAATCTTTTTTACAATATTCAGCCCAACGCCCATTCCCATATATTTTCTATTAATATTATCATCGCCTTGTCTGAACAATTCAAAAATAAAATCAATCTTATCTTCTGGGATTCCCGGCCCGGTATCTTTTACAATAAATGAGACGGTATTCAGCCCTGTTTGTTCATAGCTAATTTCTACGTATCCGCTATCTGTAAATTTAAAGGCATTGATCAGTAATTGATTTAAAACCTGTTTAAGTTGTTCCTGATCTGAATAAAGTGTCATCTGCCCTGATTGAGAAGGCTTTATTTGTCTGAATTCTACACCTGCTTTTGCAATCCTGATTTTCGCCTGTTGAACAATGCTGTCCATAAATTTATCAATCCCGAACGATGAACAATTTAATGACAAAGAGCCTGACTCAATTTTAGAAATATCAATGATGTTATTAAACTGATTTAAAAGGCTGACTGAGTTTTCAAATATCTGCTCACTGAACTTTATCCTATCCTTATCGGATTGACCTGGTTCTGAAAGCAATGAAGCAAAACCTACTATTGCATTTAAAGGAGTGCGCACCTCATGAGAGATATTAGTTAAGAATGCCGTTTTTAGCTTGTTTGATTCTTCTGCTTTTCGCTTTGCCTTTGAAATTTCTTCTGCAGCATTGCGCTCAATGGTGATATCCCTTACAAACGCTCCGACATTAACACTCCCGTTAAATCTTGCCGGAAAAAGAGAAAGTTGCAGAACCTTCAACTTACCTGACCTGGTTTTAATCCTTCCATCATTCAACAAGGAAATATTATTATCAAATGAAGCTATTATCCTTACAAATGCTTTCTTCAGACGTAAAAGGTATTGATCATCTTTATGCTTCAGGTCTTCAAGTTCGTATTGCAAATCCCAGATTGGTTTGCCAATGGCTTCTGATGCGGATATCATTGAAATCTCTGCCATTGCCGGGTTCCACTCTATTATAAATCCGTCCCTGTCTATTATCACAATTCCTTCCGTTGACTGCTCAACCAGACTTCTGAATTTCAATTCACTTTCCCGCAGTCTATCTGCTCCTCTTTTATTGTCAATCGCAATTGCAATCTGATTTGAAACAAACTGAAGTATATTCAGATCAGAATCTATAACAGCATTTTCATTTTCAAAGTTTTCAAGCACTAAAGCGCCGAATATCTGCTTTTGTATTTTTAATGGAATCCCCATCCATACCTTAAGTTCCTGGCTTACAGTATCAATCTCTCCTGAGAATTGGAGTGCATCTATTTCTGACCTTTTAAGTAAAATGGAAGTTTCTCTTTTTATAACCAATTCGGACAATGATCTCCTGAGTAACTTTTTGTCAGAATCTATGCTTTTTATTGAGGAAAAAATTACTTCACTTCTATCCGAATCCTGATCAAACAGAACAACACTCAGCCCCGAGGTATCTATAATCCTTTCAAGTTCACTAACTATCGCTTTCAGCAAATTTTGTAAATTATCCGTATTCATGGCCGCATTGGCAATATTGTATGCTACTTCCTGAATACGCTCACTTTTTAACCTGGCCGAAATATCTTCAGTGATTTCTATAAAACCAGATACATTTCCATTGCCATCAAAGGAAGGAAATGTTCTGACCTGAACTTCAAATACCGATTTATCTGAACGAATTCCATAGGTCAGACTTTCCCGTGGTGTAATATTCTGCTGAAAAGTTTGTTCGCCGGTACATGGACAAGACATCAGCTGTGTATCGTATAAATCACAGCACTTCATACCTTGAAAATCTTTCGGATCGCGCTGAAACATCCTGCCCTGAGCCTCATTCACCATTATAATTTTAAAATCTTTGTCTAACCTGGTGAATCCGATTCCTATATTCTCGACAAGGGTTCTGTAGTTTTCTTCTGATTTTGTAAGTGCAATTTCGGCCTGTACTCTTCGCAGTTCATCCTGCATTCGCAAAATAGCAGTGTTTACCGACATCGCCAGACGAACATAATGATCAGGTAACTTGAGGATATAGTCATCAAGGCCAATTTTCATGGCCAACACAGCAATCTCTTCACTTCCGGTTCCTGTAAACATAATAACCGGGAGAAGCGGTTTGATTGTTTTAATTTTTATAAGAACCTCAATTCCATTTGTCCACCGTAATTGGTAATCGGTAATAACAATATCAAAATCAAGCCGGGACAGCGCATTATCAAATCCTGAACTATCAATTATTTCCTCAACGTCGATGATGAACAGTTTCCTGAGCTCCCTGATGATAAGAATACGATCGTCGGGATTGTCATCAATCAGTAAAACTTTTAACAAATCAGGCATTATTTCATTTTTTAATCAATCTTCCCTTTAATCTTGATTTACTATCTGGCGGTTCTAAACCTGAGTTCAAAAATACAACCTTTTCCGGTGGATGGCTTTATTTCAACCTGCCCACCCATTCTTTCCATTGCCTTCTTAACAATTGTGAGTCCGATACCTGTTCCGGGATAGCTCTCTATACCATGTAATCGCTCAAAAACTTCAAAAACCAATTTTTGCTTTTCAGCGGGTATCCCAATCCCATTGTCTTTAAAATTGATAATTGCCATGCCTTCTGATTTTGTACCAGTAATTGAAATCTTAGGGGTTAGGCCCGGCTTTACAAATTTTAATGAATTGGAAATCAGATTAGTAAATACCTGAACCAACACTGGCTTATATGCAAGCACCTCTGGCAAATTATCTTCAACTTTAATGTGGGCATTTTTTGTTGCAATTTCATTTGAAAGAGACTTTAACGCCTTAGTTATAGCCTCCCCCGAAGACGTTAAAGCTAATTTTAGTTCAAGACTACTCACCATGGAGTATTGGAGCAAATCATTGATGAGATTCTCCATCTGAGCAGCTGCTTTGCAGATTCTCTCCAAATACATAACAGCCTCGTTGTTCAGACTTTGAGAATGATCCTCCATCAGTGCATTTGAAAATCCTTGTAATGCGCGCAAAGGAGCTTTTAAATCGTGTGAAACAGACCTCGCAAAACGATCCAGTTCTTTATTAATTTCCCTAACCCTGGCAGTTCGGGTTTCTACAAGTCCTTCAAGATGAATCCGGTATTCCTCCAGTTCATGTTGAGCTTTTCTAAGTTCTGTTATATCCTGAAACGAGCTAACCAAACAATTTTCGCCCTTCAACTCTATTATTTCGGCTGAGAAAAGGCCATCAATCTTTTCATTATCAGGGGTATGTATAGATAACTCCAGATCTTCAACTCTTCCATTGAGTTCGAGTGCAGACTTAATATAATCACGCGATGCCAGTTGAAACATTCCCAGTTCAGCTGTAGTTTTTCCGAATAATTCATCTCGTGACAATTTCAAAAGACTTGCAAACTTATCGTTAACATCATAAAGAAGGCCATCACTTAACCTGGTAATCGACATTAAATTAGGGCTTCTCCTGAAAGCTTTCTGAAATTTTAATTCGCTCTCAACCAACTCCTGTTCAATTTTTTTTTGGTCTGTAATGTCACGGCCAATAGCAAAAATCGAAACAATCTTTCCTTCTTTGTTTATTATCCCTTTATTTGACCATGCCAGCCATCGCCAGCCATCATGAGTCTTTGCTCTTTGCTCATGATAAGATGTGTGAGGTGGTTTGTCGATTTGCCGGATGGAAATTGCTGTTAATTCCTGATCTTCAGGATGTACAAGTGGCATAAAATTATGACCAATTAATTCATCCTTCTTTTTTCCAAATAGATCGCAATAGGATGAACTCACAAACAAAAACCGACCCTCATAATCAACGCTTACAATAAGATCATTTTGATTCTCAACAATTAAACGATAAAATGACTCATCCTCATTGAATCTGTTTTTCATTGTTTCGAGAATATTCCGAAACATTACCGGTAGCGCCCCAGCGAATAAATCAGACAGGCTGGATTCTGCAACAATAACCAAAATAGTTTTTCCATCTAAATTGAATCCAGGCAGAATAGAAACGCTCAATTTATCAACAGGATGATCTGTAGTCCATTCAGATGGCAATTGACCGACATTTATTTTTCGGCTTGTAATTTCCCAGGGTTCATTGGCAAACCGGAAGCTTTTACGAAATGAATCGGTCAGGCTTTTTTCGTTACCAAGGTGTGCATTACTGAATGATGCGAGCAAATCGAACTCATGGTTATCAATTGACTCCTTAAAGAGCCAGCTACCAAAAACCCCTTGTAAAGAACTCAGATTTTTTAAAAAGCCTGTAATATAATGCTCAATATCCTGATTTTCATCAGTTACCGAATAGCAGCGATTAATCCAATCAATCAAATTAACCGACAGCCTGAATGAAATTCCTTTTTGATCAGTCAATATATCAAACAATTAAAGTAACACAACTACAAACATACAACGTTTTCGGTAAACACGGTATTTCCGTTTTGCATTCAATACAGACATAAGCAGATAGATAATTAAGTATATAATTAATGAGTGAAGCATCAGCATAATTACCAAACTGAACAATTGAATAGCGTATTTCAGGCTTCATTAACCGTTAAGGTAAACACCTGAATTGGCAAATAAAGTATCTTTGCAGGGATGAAAAGAAGAAAAATAGCCTTCAATACTTTCGGTTGTAAATTAAACTTTGCTGAAACATCAGCCATTGCACGCAAATTTCAGGAGGATGCATTTGAAACCGTTGACTTTAAAGAGGAAGCCGATATATATGTTATTCATTCCTGCACGGTAACAGCCCAGGCAGAACGCAAATGCAAGGCAGCCATCAGGCAGGCGATGAAACGAAATCCGGAAGCCTCGGTAGCTGTAATAGGATGTTATTCTCAGCTGAAGCCGGATGAATTAAAGAAGATGAATGGGGTCAATATTGTACTTGGCAATAGTGAGAAGTACAGATTGTTTGATGTTATTACCGCTCAGGATAAAGACTATTCGGGGCCTGTTGACTCAGCCTTAAAAACCTCAAGACAGTTTGAACCCGGTTTTTCTGTGAATGACCGTACCCGTTCTTTTTTCAAAGTTCAGGATGGCTGTGACTATTTTTGCACTTTTTGTGCAATTCCCTTTGCCAGAGGCCGAAGCCGGAGTGCGACCATTGCCCAAACCCTCGATGTTGCCAGGCAAATTACTTCATCAGGAATTAAAGAGATAGTGCTTACCGGTGTCAACATCGGAGATTTTGGCAGACAACACGGTGAAACTTTCTACGATTTATTGAAGGGTCTTGCCGAACT
>JAAXUD010000449.1 GCA_013336205.1 Lentimicrobium sp.
TGTAACGCATTCCATGGCTGATTGATTCATATTTGTGCTCTTGTAATATTTTATTCAGGTTTCGGAAACCTGCCGTTCCTTATGTCCTGAAATTCGATATCGGGGCAGAGCAACCTGAAAATAAACCGGAAGGAAAAACATTTGAACCTTAACATTACTTCACCGGAAGCTCATTTATGAAGATGATTAAGCTGGGTGTTATTATGAAAAAAATATCGAAGGTGATCTTATGGATAACCCTCGGTTTTGTGGTGCTGTTTATTCTGATAGCTGCGCTGATTCAGGTACCTGCCATTCAAAACAAAATTACAGGCTATGCTGTCGGTTTTGTAAGCAGCAAAACCCACACAAGGGTAGAACTGGAAAGGATAAGCATTTCCTTCCCTAAATCGGTGGTAATCAAAGGACTTTTTCTTGAAGACATTCAGAAAGATACATTGCTTTATGCAGGCGAAGTCAAAGTCAACATCGGGATGTTGGCGCTCCTTAAAAACAAGATAGATGTCAATTCTTTTGCGCTTGAAAATGCTGTCATCAACCTCCGTCGCACAGAAGCCGACTCCCTTTTTAACTTCAATTTCCTGCTCACCGCATTCAGCGATACCGCAAGTCAAAAGGCGGTAGAGCCTGAAAAAAGCAGCAAATGGGTTATTACAGTCGATAAGGTTGGAATGGAAAATATCCGTTTTCTCTTTGACGATCAATACGGCGGAACTTACGCAGCGCTGAATATGAAGCAACTAAAGCTGACCATGGACCGGATCGATCTGGCAAATTCAATTTTTAATATTGACGAAGTAACGATAGAACAACTGATGGCTGATGTGCTGATCAGTAAGGCCTCTGAATCAACAGAAGAAGTTTCAGGAAGTATTTTACCGAAAATATCGGCCAGCAAAATAGAGATCAGCGGGGCCCGCATCAGTTATGGTGATTCAGTCAGCAGGCAGTCTGTAGTCGCTGCTGTTGACCGTCTGGACCTGAAGAATTCAGCCATAGACCTTCAGAGGCAAACCGTATCCTCGGCTTTGATTCGCTTGTCGGAAAGTGATGTCCGTTACAAATCTGTTGAAACGGTATCCGCATCCGAAAAAGCCGGGTCAGATAACGACACCAAAGCAGGAAACAATGACTGGAAGGTTTCAATCGGGCGCATTGAACTGGATGACAATACACTGGCATACCACATTGTAAATGCACCTGAGTTAAAGAATGTTTTCGATGTAAACCACATGGTTTACAAAAACTTAATGCTGAAAGCCAATGATTTATATTACTCACCTGCCAAAACAGAAGTTTCTGTAAAGGAATTCTCCACGACCGATCAGCACAATTTCTTAATCAGTCAATTTGAAACTGATTTCAGTATGGATCCGCATTCCATAACCCTGAAGAATCTGAAATTGACGACCGCCAATTCGGCCGTTGATGCTGACCTGAACTTTCGGTTTTCATCCCTGGCTTCGCTCAAGGATTCGCTGCCATTTATGATACTGGATGTGGATATGAGAAATGTACAGGTCAGAAATTCCGAGCTTGTTTATTTCAACGCCGGGCTTTACAAACAGCCATTTTTCAAAAATGTGATGAATATGACCACCGTTTCCGGAAGTGTGAAAGGTGCTGTCAATAACCTGAACGGAAAAAATCTGGCAATCAAAACCGGAAGTAACACAACTTTAAAAACCGATTTTACCATCAGGGGGTTGCCCGAAGCAGAAACAGCCTGGTTTAATTTTCCGAACCTTAAGGCAACATCTGGCAGAAAGGATATAAAAATGCTCGCTGGTACAGCAATCCCCGATAGCATTTCGCTACCGGAAACCATCGGATTGCGGGTAAATTTCAAGGGTGAGCTGAAGTCTTTTATTACGACTGTAGCCATGAACAGTAACTATGGGTCGGCAGATGTTTCGGCTTCGGTGGATAAGAGCGAAAATTTCAGGAGCAAAATAAGCCTGGTGAAATTTGATGTTGGACGACTGCTGATGGACACTGCAATGTATGGTCCGGTATCGCTAAAGGCCGAAGCCAGCGGGCGGGGCCTTGATAAAAATACGATCAGGGCAGAAATCATGGCTGATGTTTCACAGGTCTACTTAAATCGTTACGACTACCACAATCTCCATGTTGACGGTGACATTACAGGCCAAAAATTCGAGGGGCAGATCAACCTTGATGACCAATATGCAGCCTTCGACTTTGATGGGACGGTCAACCTGAATCCAAACGAAGAACAATATAAATTCAAACTGAACCTGAAGGGAGCAAACCTTCAGAAATTGAAACTTACCGGCAAAGACATCCGGATCAGTTTGAAGGCAGAATCAGACCTGAAAGGAAGAACGGCTGATGAAATTAACGGAACGGCCGGAATCACAAAGATTTACATCGCTCATGAGGACAAGGAATACCTGCTCGAATCGTTTATGCTGGCTTCTATCAACGAATCGAAAAAGAGCGAATTGACGGTAAGCAATGCGCTGGTCGGCATCAAATACAAGGGAACTTTCTCGCCGGCATTTCTCAGCAGTGAAATCAAAAAATTTCTCAACAATTATTTCCCTTTTTCAGAACCTGATCTGCAGGAAGGCGGGCACGATCCACAGAATTTTGAATTTGAGGTGCAACTTCACAATCACCCCATTCTGGCTGGCTTGTTTATGCCGCAACTGAAAGAGTTTGAACCCGGACTGATCAAGGGAAGTTTCGATAGTGAGAAAGGTGATCTGAAACTGAATGCCGGAATGAAAAAAATCGTTTATGGCTCGACTGAAGTCAGGAATCTTTTGTTGGATGTTAGTTCTGATTTGAATGCACTGAACTATAAAATTACCACCACCAGAATATCCGGCCCGCAATTTAACCTCGATAACTTTTTGATAGGTGGGAAACTGGCCGATTCAACCATTGTTGCAACAGTGTCATCCATCGACGACAAGCAAAATAAAAAACTGCTGATCAATGCTCAGATTGTAAAGGAAAACACCAACTACAAACTTACGCTCGATCCCGAAGATTTCTACCTGATGAACGATCGCTGGGACATAGCTGCAGATAATTATGTTGCTTTCGGGGAAACGGGATTTTTGATCCATAATCTTTTCCTCGATAAAGCAGGCAGCCAGGTTAAGGTTAATTCAGTAAATGACAGGTTTAATGACGATCTGAGCATTGTTATCAATAATTTTAACCTGAACGACGTTTCCGGGGTTGTATCAAAAGATACCAGCCTGCTCAAAGGCACGGTTGACGGCAAAGCAATGCTGATCAGGGTTAAGGATGCTTATGGTTTGGTAGCAGATCTGCAGATATCAGATCTGATGGTACGTGAAATACCAGTTGGGAACCTGACCATCACTGCGGATAATCCAACCTCGCAGCGGTTTGATATTGATGTGAAATTATCGGGTGGTGAGAATAATGTGTCAGCCACCGGGTATTTTATCCCGAAAGGCGGTGACAATTCAGTGCGTATAAAAGTTGATGTTGCCTCGCTTTCGCTGAAAACACTTGAAGCATTTTCGATAAAAAACGCCTGACCAATGAAACCTTCAAG
>JAAXUD010000450.1 GCA_013336205.1 Lentimicrobium sp.
GTTGTGCCTGAGTAATCCAAAGGTTGTTTCACTGCTGACTGAAAACCTAAGGCAGGAAATGCTCAAAAAGCCGGAATGCAAATACTGGTCGGTGTCGCAGAACGACTGTATCAATTACTGCGAATGTAAGCATTGCCAGGCATTGTACGATAAATACGGAAGTATCTCCGGGGCCTATATCGATATGGCCAACCAGATCGCCAGGCAGTTTCCTGACAAACAAATCTCCACCCTGGCCTACCAGTTTACCCGTTCAGCACCAGAGACGATTGTGCCCGACCCCAATGTGAACATCATGTTCTGCTCTATAGAGTGCAACCGGAGCCAGCCATTGGAGGACGATGCCCGTAGCCGCGGTTTTGTAAAAGACATGCAGGACTGGGCAGGGCTTACAAACAATATTTTTATGTGGGATTATGTGGTTCAGTTCAAGACTTATGTCTGCCCATTCCCAAACTTCGGTGTCCTGCAAAAGAACATTCAGTTTTTTCAGAAGTCAGGCGTTCCCATGATGTTTCAACAGGGTAGCGGCGGGTCGTGGTCCGATTTCTGCGAATATAAACAATCACTGATCGCTCATTTGCTCTGGGATCCGCAACTGGACGAGCCGGCCTTCAGAGTTAAATTCTTCAACGCATACTACGGAGCTGCAGCCCCGCTGATGCTGGAATACTTTACCAGGGTAGAGCATGAAATGAATAGTATGGCCGCTGAGCGAAACCTCGACATCTACGGCTACCCTGTGCTCTATGCGGAATGGTTCCTGAAACCGGCGCTGCTGAATGAATATAAAGCGATGATGGATAAGGCGGAAAAAAGTGTAAGCAGTGATCCTGAAAGATTGAAGCGGGTGCTGCGCCAGCGATGCAGTATCGACTTTGCCTGTCTGGATGTTGCGCTGAATGTGAATGATGCGCAATTAAGCTTTTTTAAAAACACCGATGGTCCGAAGGTCATTAATTCGGAAATGCTGCAATTCCTGAACACCTTTGTGGAGAATTGCCAAAAAACAGGCATTCTTACCCTGGATGAAAACGGATACACCCCGGAACAATACAGGGAGCAGGCTCTGAATATTATTGCCATGGCCACAGCCCCCAACAAAGCCGGGGGAAAAGCAATCACTTCCCTCACCACTTACAGTCCACTTTATGAGGTTGGCGGCGAAAAGGCCCTGACCGACGGACTGTTTGGCGGTCAGCATTTCAGGTTGAACTGGCTGGGGTATCAGGGCAATGATATGCAGCTGATGGTTGACCTTGAAAAGAATGAAACAGTGCGAAAAATTGAAACCAATTTCTTTGCCGACCTGGTATCCTGGATTTTTCTTCCGAAAGAGATAATTATAGAGTCTTCAACAGATGGCAATGAGTTTACCACTGTTTACAGGCAAAGCATCCCGGAGCCGGCAATAAACCACGGACAGAAACCAGTACACTTCAGTTTTGAATTCCCTGAAACAAGGGCACGTTTCCTCAGGATTACCGCGGTAGGTCAGAAGACCTGCCCCGAATGGCACCGTGGTTCAGGGCAGCCTGCCTGGCTCTTTGTGGATGAGTTGGTGGTGCAATAAGACAGCGTTCAATTCCATTTTCAGGAATTAACAGCCTCAGGCTTGCACACTTCTCCCGATGCCTGCTTCCGGCACTTCCCCGGCGGGTGCACCTCAGAACCGCTCCCCAATTGAACCGTAGTTCAGGTCAGCCGGCATGCCTCATTGTGGATGAGTTGATGGATAACGAAAGCAAAATTCAACTCCGGTTCAGAAATTTATTACCAACATCCATTTAAAATGTTAACCTCTGATTATCTACACTTTACAGATTTGGCTCATAATTATTGATACTTTTTCCGGCACATTGCTATTCAGGTATCAAATTCTTTTGTTATTTTAACCGGGCAAAATTACAGTGAATTAACCCTAAATAAGGAAAATCAAAAGACATGCCTGGGCCAACTACCGGAGAATCAAGATATTCCCATTGGTTTTTTTCAGTTTTATTGTTACTGGCAATACCGGTTACACTATTTGCCCAGGTAAAGGAAATGGGCTTGCCCTTTGTGAACAATTATCCAAGAGCCACCTACAATGCAAGTACCCAGAACTGGGCCGTTGTCCAGAACAGCAAGGGTTTTATGTATTTCGGGAACAATGACGGATTGCTGGAATTCGACGGACAAAACTGGCAGACTCATTTACTTCCTGTTCAGACAATTATCAGATCACTGCTGGCAGTTGGCGATACTATCTATTCAGGATCGTTCGAGGAAATCGGGTTTTTCGCGCTTTCACCCGGGGGAATAATGGAATTTAATTCATTAACCAGTCTGATACCTGAACCTTACAGATCATTCAGTGAAGTATGGAAAATTCATAAAACACCCGATGGTATAGTTTTTCAATCGTTCCTCTATATTTTCATCTACCGTAATCAGAAAATTACAGTAATAAAACCTAAATCAACTTTTACCTATTCCTTTTTTGTAAATGACAAGCTGCTGGTGGTTGATAAGGAAAACGGCATTTTTGAACTAACGCCTTCCGGATTGAAGTTCAGATTTAATCATCCCCTTTTTCAGCAGGATGAAATCAGGAGCATTCTGGAGACTAATACCGGCGAGTTGCTGATCGGCACCTTTAATAAAGGGATGTTTATTCTCAAAGGAGATGAACTATCTCCCTGGGAAAGTTCCTTAAACAATGAACTGACCGACAATGCCTTGTATTCTGCAATCCGGCTGAAGAATGGTTTTTATGTATTTGGCACCATCCGCAATGGGCTGTATATTACCGATGCCAATGGAACTATTTATCAGCACCTGAACAGGCAGAAAGGGCTTCAGAACAACACCATTCTCAGTCTTTTTGAGGACAACCGCAATAACCTCTGGATCGGGCTCGACAATGGAATTGATTATATTGAGATCAACTCTCCTTTGAGTATATTTAACTATACCTATAATATTGGAAGCACGTATGCATCAATAGAGTTTCAGGGCAACCTTTACGTAGGAACCAACCAGGGCCTTTACACAATTGAACTTAACAGCCTGTCAAACAGGTATCTCAACAATAAATTCAGCCTGATAAAAGGCACTGAAGGGCAGGTTTGGTCGCTAAAGGTTATTGACAATCAGATGCTTTGTGGACATAATTACGGTTGTTTTCTGATCGAAGGCAATAAAGCAACCAGAATTTCAGGTATCCTGGGGTTCTGGGATTTCCTGGAATACAACGGTTCTGCTGATACCCTGCTGGCCGGAACCTATAACGGCCTGGTTAAAATGACCAGAAATAACAAATCGTGGAAAGTTGAAAATCAGGTTAAAGGATTTTCAGAATCATGCCGGTTTGTGGAACAGGACAATGATGGAAGTTTGTGGATTTCGCATGGTTACCGCGGCTTGTTTCACCTGGAGCTAAAAAACGACCTTTCAGCAGTAAGTAAAGTTACTTTGTATAATAAAGGTCAGGGACTCCCCGAGGTTTTACCCTACAATCTCAATAAAATAAACAACGAGATCCTGGTTTCAACAAAAGACGGGTTCTTCGCT
>JAAXUD010000062.1 GCA_013336205.1 Lentimicrobium sp.
TAAAGACGACAAGGTAAAATACTTTTCACAGGGCGCCGAACGTATTTTTCAGCGCAACCGGGCTATTCTCAACCGCGATGTAAGGCATTGTCATCCACCGGCCAGCGCGCATATTGTCGACAAAATTATCGATGATTTCAAATCAGGCCGCCAGACCCGTGCCCCCTTCTGGATAAATATGGGTGGCAATATGATCCACATTGAATACTTCGCCTTGCGCGATGAAAAAGGCGAATATATGGGCACCCTGGAGGTCTCCCATAATGTTAACCGTTATCGCGAACTCGAAGGCGAACAGCGTATTTTGTCATACAAATAAACTCTCTGAGAAATGGAAAACGAATTGATAATTACTCCAAAAACCAAAGTGCTTCAGTTGATCGAGGCTTATCCTCAGCTGGAAGCTGTATTGATCGGCTATGTTCCGGCATTTAAAAAACTTCAGAATCCGGTGCTTAGAAAAACAGTAGCTAAAATCGCCACACTGCAGCAGGCTGCTGCAATCGGAAATGTTAAAATTGAAGACCTGATTAACAAGCTCAGGGCTGAAATCGGGCAGGATTTATTTAACCAAAAAGAAAACGCAATGTACAATACAGAAAAACCAGGCTGGTTTGACGAAAGCCTGATCGCAGCAGAACTTGATGCACGACCCATGCTGGCTGCAGGTGAGCACCCGGTTAACCAGGTAATCGCGGACCTGAAAGGGCTTGAACAAGGAAAAATTTATAAATTATTCGCACCCTTTCTACCGGCACCCTTGATTGACAAAGCAAGTAGCCTGAATTTTAATCATTGGGTAACAAAAACCGGGGATGAATCCTATGTGATCTATTTCTCAGCAATCTAATTTTAAACAAAAGAATATGGAACCAAATAAATTCAACAACAGGAAAGCGTTTACTTTCAGCAACGAAATCGAGTATGCCGACGGAGGTATTGTAAGCATGAGGGTACTTGAAAAAAGCACAGGAAATGTGAGTTTGTTTGCCTTTGACCTGGGACAGAAACTAAGCGAACATACTGCTCCCTTTGATGCCATGATACAGGTAGTTGAAGGCGAAGCAGAGATTGTTATTGGCGGAGAGCCAAATCATTTGTCTGCCGGAGAAGCAATTATTATGCCGGCTAACATTACTCATGCTGTAAACTCGATTACCAGGTTTAAGATGGTCTTGACGATGATAAAGGCATAGAGCACAGGGCTCAGAGCACAGAGCACAGAGCACAGAGCGCAGGGCTCAGAGCAAAGAGCGCAGGGCTCAGAGCAAAGGGCAAAGGGCAATGAGCATAGGGCATGGAGATCAGGTCATTGCACTGAAAATACCGGATCCGTCCCTCGTCCCTTTTTTCCGTCCCTCGTCCCTTTTTTGGCGCAGGGCAAAGGGCAATGAGCATAGGGCATGGAGATCAGGTCATTGCACTGAAAATACCGGATCCGTCCCTCGTCCATTTTTTCCGTCCCTCGTCCCATTTTTGGCGCAGGGCATAGGGAAATGGGCATGGGGCATGGAGCTCAGGTCATTTCACTGAAAATACCGGATCCGTCCCTCGTCCCTTTTCACCGTCCCTCGTCCCATTTTTGGCAAAGGGCAAAATGCAATTTATTCCGTCATTCCAACATTCCTTCATTCCTCTATTCTACTTCCACCTGATCAATGAAAACTTTGCGCAAATACCACAAGTGGCCTTCACTGATTATTGGTGTATTTCTTATACTGTTCTCTTTATCAGGAATAATCCTTAACCACCGGCAGTTTTTCTCACCGGTGAATGTTTCCCGAAACCTGATGCCGCCGGTTTATCGCTACAACAACTGGAACCTGGCTGCATTAAAAGGCTCAATCGAATTAGAGAATAAAAGAAAACTCATCTACGGGAACATCGGAATCTGGGAAACTGACGCTGCTTACAGCAATTATAAAGACTTCAACCAGGGATTCAGCAAAGGAATAGATCACCGGAAAGTTTTTACAATGCTCAGAACAGCCGACAACCGCATATATGCAGGTACATTGTTTGGACTATACCAATATAACCCGGGTAGAATGCAATGGGAAAAACGTGAAATCCCTGAAGAAAACCCAAGAATCGTAAAACTCGGTGAAAGCGGAGGACTGGTCTATATCATGACCAGAGATAACCTTTACACAATGACTAACTCTTCAGAACCGGAATTCAAACTTCTCCCGCTGCCAATGCCTGAGGGCGCTGATGGGAAAGCCGGGCTATTTATTACGCTGTGGGTACTTCATAGTGGTGAGTTGCTCGGATTGGCCGGCAAGCTTATCGTTGATCTTGTAGGTTTGGTTCTGATCTTCATCAGCCTGAGCGGATTCTACTATACGCTTTTGCCCAAATTTGCCAAACGAACTTCGCAAAAAATCAGGATAAAACTTCAAAAAATAAACAGAACATCCATTCACTGGCACACTAAAACCGGAGTTTATGGAAGCCTGATTCTTATTATTACCGTTATCAGTGGCATGTTCCTCAGACCTCCACTGCTAATTCCTATTGCCAGCTCAAGGGTTGTTAAAATCCCTGGCACCATGCTCGACAGCGAAAATCACTGGCACGACAAATTGCGTGATTTCGTGGTTGACACATTGAATAACCGCATTATTCTCTCGACAAATGAAGGATTTTTCGAATCAGATCCTTCAGATAACTTCTATTGCAAACCCTTTGATGTCCAGCCACCGGTAAGTGTAATGGGAATTACAGCTTTTGAACCATTAACCGATGGTGGTTTTATGATTGGTTCATTCAGCGGATTGTTCCGGTGGTATCCTGACAAAGAGATAATAATTGATATGATTACCGGTGAAATGATTTCAGCGGTTAAACAAGGTAACCCATTTGGTGCAACCGCTGTTTCGGGTATTATCAGCAATAAAACCGGACCACTTGCCGTCATCGATTACGATGGTGGCTGGATTCCGCTGGAGTCCGGGGCTATTGTCCCGGAAATGCCGGAAGAAATCCGAAAATCGCCGGTTTCATTATGGAATGTTGGGCTCGAAGTGCATACCGGAAGGATTTTTTCAGTATTTTTAGGTGATTTTTACATTCTCTATGTACCGTTGATGGGGCTGACCACATTACTGATATTAATCACCGGTTTCCTGATGTGGTACAAATCTAAATCAAGACGTAAAAACAAACTTAAAAATACAGACTAACACCATGGACATCACCAAATTAAATCAGGCGCCAAAAGTCCCTTTCGATCTGGACGGACATATTATGGCTCAACATAGTGAAGTTGAAATAATACATCTTCACCTTAAGCCAGGTGAGAGAGTCGAAAAGCACACCAACCCTTTCGATGTTATTTTCTATATTCTGGAAGGCAAAGCGATGCTCGAAACAGATCACGAGCGAATTCTCGTACTTAAAGATCAGAGCATCGTAATTAAAGCCGGATTAAATCGTGGTATTGACAATATCTCAATCAGTGATTTTAAATTATTGGTGATAAAACTACACTATACAAAGAAATAACGCTCACTATTCCTGAAGCCCATAGGTTTATGACCTGATTTCAATTTATTGAAACAGACTGCATTTATTATTCTTTAAAAACTCAGTTTTGAATCCTGAGGATAAGATTTATAATTATTTCCTGTATCAACATCAATTTTCCCCTAAACCATTTCCGCAGAAATGGCGTTAATACTTATCTTTGAAAACGAGCTGTTTAAATTGGAAAGTAACCTGAATCCAGGCGAAATTTACTATCAGACATTGGCTCGTCTGTTTACTGAAATAATTACCTGGAATTGAATCCGGTATTCATCTGACTGTGTGCGATGAGGACTATAAAACTGACAAATAAATTTCTCAATATTACCATGCTGACATTCAGCATATTAATACTTATTTCTTTTAATAAAACTTCAGCCCAAAACTCAGTTAAAAATCATCCTGCCTTAAAAAGCAAACAGTTTATGCGATCTGAGTGGTTTGCAGCATCGAGGGCTGACAGCGCAGGGAGCATGGGCAGTTACATGCAGGCGGTTTCAGCTCATCAGCAGGAAATTGCCAAACGCGAAATCCCGGGCAACTATCAATCCGCCCAATGGTATCCACTCGGGCCTTCAAAAACCACACACCCTGTTCAGGCACTACTCGGACTTGTTAAAACAATCTGGATTGACACCAGTGATTTTCAGACTATCTACGCGGGCAGCAGTACTGGCGGCATTTTCAGGACCACCGATGGTGGCGGAAACTGGATTTCGCTGGCCGACAATTATATTACTACCGGTGTGCTGAGCATTCAAGTTGATCCTTCCGATAAAAACAAAATCTATATTGGCACCGGGCACGATGGGTTTGGGCGCGCCTATGGACAGGGTGTTATGAAAAGTAATGACCGAGGCCTTAGCTGGGAATCTACTGGCCTGAACAATAACACCATGGCTTCTAATTATATGGTGCGGGAGATTGCATTGCTCAAAAACCATCCTGAAGCCATGCTGGCACTGGCAAATACCGAATTCAGACTCAAAGGGCTGATCTACAGAACAACCAACGGAGCTGAAAGTTGGGAAGAAGTATATTCCGATAAGGGTGCTGAGTTGTTTTCAATAAAACCGGATCCATTAAACGCTGATATTATTTATGTTACCGGAAACCGTTTTCTTAAAAGCATTGATGCAGGAACTACCTGGATCGATCAGTCGGCCTCCCTGCCCCTGGACTCTAATTTTACCATCAGCCGCGTTGAAATCGCTAAAACAGCGCTGGATCCAAACTTGATGCTGGCTGTTGTTGAGAATTATGACACCACGGCTAGTCAACAATCATTCAGGGTCGATATATTCAAATCAACAGACAATGGGCTATCTTTCAACAAAATAGGAATTAAAATAAATCCTTATGCAGGGTATTGGAAAATGGAGTTAGAAATTTCCCCGGCCAATAAGGATGAATTCTATCTGGGAGGATTGTGGTTGTTTAAATATCGCGTTGAAGCCGACTCTGCAAGATACATTCCATGCAGTGATCACGAATACCACTTTGACATCCGCGATTTGCATGTGTATTCGGGCAACGAAAAAGACCTGCTGTATATGGCCAATGATGGTGGAGTCACCAGATCGGAAAACGGCGCAGAATCATGGCAGGACATTACCCGGAAAGGACTAAATATTACCCAGTTCCATAATATAACCATCGGTGAAAACAGCGATATGATGTTTGCCGGTCCCCAGGATGCCAACCTCTCTTTTTACAATTTCAAGACTACTGAATGGACAAAAAACCCAAAGATTTCCGATGCATACGAGGGAGCCATTGACCATCAGAATCCGGAAATTGTATTTATGGTCAGGTTTCCGCCATATGCAGATCAACCGAATAAATTTCTGATGAAGTCGGTTGATGGCGGTGTTTTCTTTAACTATTTCGGCATTCCCGATTCGACCGAGATTGGCAGAAATGACAAACCACTTGCCATGGACCCTGTTAACCCGGGAACGCTGTATGTAGGCATCAGAAATGTCTGGAAAACCACTGATGGCGCATTGTCATGGGAAAAAATCACTGATTTTCCACCTGAAGGCGACCCCAAACTTATTGACATTAGTATTGCCCCTTCAAACAACAAAGTAATCGCTGCTGCATTTGAGAACCCGAGCTGGGGAAATACAAACGCTGCGAAACTCTGGATTACCAATGATGGCGGCGGGCAATGGACAAATATTACCCCTGCAGGTAATCTGAATCTGAATTACGCAGGAATAAACGAAATTACATTTCATCCACAAATACCTGAAAAGTTCTGGCTTTCATTAGACAGGGAATGGACAAACCGAAGAGTCTATATGACTACCGATGGCGGCACTACCTGGCAGAATTATTCTGAAGGACTGCCTTCACTTCCGGTTAATAAAATTACTTATGTGATTGGTGCCGGATACGATGTGCTGCTTGCTGCTACTGATGCAGGGGTTTATTACAGGGATGAAAACATGGAAAGCTGGGAATATTTTGGCTCAGGCTTGCCTCTGACTATCGTTTCTGATATTCAAATAAGCTACATCAGGCGCAAGGTAATTGCAGGCACCTATGGTCGCGGACTTTGGGAAACCGATCTTTGTATGCCGCTCACGGAAGGTGAAATGGCAATAAATGATACTGTAAAATGGTCGAGAAAACGCAAAGTACTCCAGGATGTAGTTATTAATCCAGGAGCACAGCTTACCGTTTCAACCTCCATTGAAATGGGACTGGACCGCAAAATTACTGTGATGCCCGGTGCTGAACTTGTAATTGACAGAGGGACAATAACCAGGGATTGCGCAGGAATGTGGGACGGAATCAGGCTCTATGGTGCCAACAATTTCGACAATCGCGATCTGCTGCAGGGAAAAATAATTTTAATTAACGGTGGTTCAATCCAATATGCCGATACCGCCATCAAAACCATTGGTATCAATGAAGCCGGAGACATAATTCCGGGAACAGGTGGCGGAATTATCTATGCGTGGAACGCGAAATTCATCAACAATTCTCAGGGTATTGAAATTAATCCATCCAATGGAATAAATCCCGGAGTGTTTGCTTACTGCCAGTTTATCACAGACGATGTTTCTCCCGGTGGATATGTCGGAAACCAGGTTAGTCTGATCGGCAGCAAAGGAATCAGTTTCAGGAGTTGCCGGTTCGAGAATAACCTGCCCTTGTCAGCAATTCCCTTCCATAAAAGAGGTACAGGAATCTATAGCTTTAATTCAAGCTTCAGCATTGAAAAATTATCATTGACTGACTCTACTCATTTCGGCTTAAACCCGGAAGTTATTTTCAAACAACTGGCAACCGGGATCAGGGCAAGCAGTTCATCACCCGGATTTTCAGCTGAAATCAATGATGCAAGATTTGAAAGAAACTTTACCGGGGTATATTTCGCCGGCATGAATCTGAGTTGTATTAAAGATTGCAACTTTGTACTCTTTTCTCCTGCTATAAATGATGAACAGCGCCCGTCATCCGTGGCAATCTACCTCGATCATTGTAATTTCTTTAATGTTTCAGGCAATAAAATCAGTGGTCCATTCGGACAGTTGTCCTCCAGCGTGAAATCCACAGGAATAATAATTAACCAAAGCGGTCAGCTTAACCACATTTTATTTGACAACAGCATTTCAAAAACCAATTTTGCACTTATCGCGCAGAATTCAAACAGAAGTGCAAATGGTTACACCGGTCTGCGCGCACTTTATAACCGGTTCAGCAACAATGAATACGACATCTGTATAACAAACGACAGCACCCGAATCAACAATGGACTGGCGCTGCACCAGGGTTCCGATGGTATTTATCCAAACGTTCCGGCGGGCAATCAATTCGGATATAGTAACTGGCATTCCGATGCCGATATTCACAATGAAGGTGAATTTATGTACTACCATTTTCACCGTGAGGCAAATGCGGATTCTTCGAAACCTGTAAATTATTACAAAATTTATCCTTTTGCAGGAAAAGCGACACTTCCGGACGAAATGGGTTTAATACCTGCATATCTCCGGCTGCCCGTCTCCGGATTAAACAGCAGTTATAATGAATACTCCGTATTAGCTGAAACAACGAAGACCAGTTTTCAGGAAAAATCTGCGGCAGGAAATTCAACCAATATTACTGACGAGATTGTTGATTGCACTACAGATCAGATACCGGTTCTGTCTCAGGAACTCAGGCTGCTCTCACCTTATATTTCAAACAATGTGCTAATTTCATTAATCAAACAAAAGAACATTCCAAATGCAGTAAAATTTGACATTCTCAGCCATAATATTCATTTTCTGAGAAATAAAGGTGTGCTGAGTGTATTGGAAGAGATGCAATTCCCTTTTGAAGATTATATGACAGCTGCCCTGATGAAATCATATGACAAGTATTCCGGCCTTGAATTACTTGAGGCCCAAATGAATGCAACCAGGGCAGTCAGAGATCATGTCTTTGTTCAACTTGCAGTTGAATTACACGACTCTCTTACCATGGAAATAGGCAATGAATTGCTGGTTAAACACCTTCTAAGCGATGAACGCCCTGAAAGTCATTACCTGGCTGCATTCCGGACTGCCACTGCCGGAGATTACACGGAGGCAGAGAAGATTATTTCAGCAATACATTCAGTTTTCCCGGAGCTCAGTGACACAATTCAGAATGACTATCTTGAACTCTTCAATCTGAACAAGCATTTCTTTCCGGAAGGTTCTGCTCCAGTCAGCCTTGACTCCACAGAAACTGAACTTCTCAGGCAAATGACTGATAAAGTAGAAACCGGAATTTATGCAATAAATATTCTGAATTATTTTGGAACAGATAATTATATAGAACCATATATTTTCCCAGGCACCGTACCTGCGATAAATCCTCCTGAGATTCCAACTGTAAATCTGTCGGAAACCGGGCTGGATGTTTATCCCATTCCGGCCAATACTTTTGTTGTGCTCGATTATTTTTCAGGTAATAATTACCTCGGTGCTTCTCTTCAGATACATAACATCACAGGCCAATTGGTAAAAGAAATTAAACTTAACGCTTCTTACGGACAGATAATGATTGATGTTAGCCAGCTTATCCCGGGCAACTATATCTTTGTTCTTTTCAACAATTCCGAAAAAATCAGTGAAAAAAAGGTTCTGATATCAAGGTGATAAACTCCTTATTTATTACAATAAATTTCAAAGTCTTATTTTTCCGAAAAACTGAGTAATAGGCCGGTTGATCACATTACTCAATTTGCTGAATACAATTCAAAATCTCTGAATCAACTATTTCCCTGCTCATATAATTCGTTGATTTCAACTTCGCTGCTCATTATTTAGATTACCTATAAATAGCAATTCATTTAATAAAACTATTGTGAAATTGGCTGAATTAATATAATTTTGTTTAATACAATTATTAGAGTACCTGATTACTTATTTGCAGAATTATACAAAGCACCATATACTGCTGAATTTATGAAAAAAATAATTAAATTTCTGATTCCACCCGGCCAGTGGCAGCTTCCTGTTGCAATACTTCTGGGAATTCTTGCCGGCATTGGAATTTTAATATTAAGGGCTTCGAATGCGCATTCATATTTGTCAGACGATCCGAAAACATGCATTAACTGTCATGTGATGTATTCACAGTATGCATCCTGGACACACAGCAGCCACCGGGAAGTTGCTGTGTGCAACGATTGTCATGTTCCCCACGACAATGTATTCAGAAAGTATATGTTTAAAGCCATGGATGGTATGCGACATGCCACAATTTTTACTGCCAGAGCCGAACCCCAGGTGATTCAAATCAAGCAGGCCGGTGCCAACGTAGTCCAGGAAAACTGCATCCGCTGTCATCTTGAACTAATCAGCATGGTAAGTTCAATACAGGTTACTGCTGATAGCCACGACGAGGGTGCAGGTGCCCGCTGTTGGGACTGTCACCGCGAAACTCCGCATGGCAGCGTAAACAGCCTGTCATCAGCTCCTTTTACCATAATCCCCAGAATGGAATCAGTATTACCGGCCTGGTTGGAGAAATCACTGAAAGCAAACGAAACAAAAGAATAACTCCAAAAAATAAAAATCATGGAAAACAATTCAGGTAAAACAAGTCGGAAACCTTGGGTCAATTGGCTGATATTTCTGGCAACAGCCGTTGTTGTATTTGTACTCGGCTTATTTGCTTCTTCAATTCTGGAAAGAAGAAC
>JAAXUD010000063.1 GCA_013336205.1 Lentimicrobium sp.
TCATAGGCATGGTTGCCAATAATACAATAATCAAAAAAAGAAACCATCGTCTGGTTCTGATCAGGATTAATGCTGATATCAGGGTAATAATCCAAAATATTGGGAATGCCAGCCCTATAAACGCGATTGGCCAGAAATGATAAGGATTGATATAAGGTGAAAGAATACCTGATAATAGCAAAACAGCAGTTATTCCCGCTGTAACCTTTACGGAAAAAGAAAAGAATTTTAAAAATCGTCTTTTCATTCAGGAATTTCTTTTCCGGGAAGATCAATGACTGCAGCAACAGGATAATGATCAGACAAGGGCTCCCGTATTCTTTTAAACCCACTCGATTTAAGTTCGGGGCTATTTAAGATATAATCAATCCTGAATGAAGGTAGAATTCCGGCATAGGTCTGGCCAAATCCATTCCCTGATACTTTGTAGGTATCGCTCAGGCCACTGGATATCTGATGGTAGGAGTATGAGGATGGTGTGTCATTAAAATCGCCGCAAACAATTACAGGGAATGGAGATGCCTGAATTCTTTCTGCTACAACCCTTGCCTGTGATGCTCTGGCGATAAATGCCTTTTGGAGTTTGCGGAATATTTTGAGTGAATTTTCAGAGAATAGCTCCTGATTTTCTGGCTGGGATGCAAGGTCTGATACATACAAATAGTCTTCACGGCTAAATTGTATTGATTCAAGATGAATGTTGAATATCCGCAAAGTATCACCATTACAGACTATATCATTACATAGACAGAAATTAACAGTATTCCCTTCGAAATTAATTGTATTTGATGAAATTACAGGCCATCTGCTGAATGTGGCGATTCCATAGGGTCTGGTTTTTCCACCCAGGCGGGCAAATTCTATGTGATTGTATTTCAGTCCGGTATATTTCTTAATAGAGTCTTCCAGGTTGTCTTTACCTTTTCTTCCGGCATGGTATTCCTGAATGCATAAAATATCCGGATTCAACTCTTTAGTCAGCTTTAAAATGCTAACGGCCGTTTTACTCACCTTATTGGGTTTCCAGTTATACCTGTCAAAGATCCTTACGTTGTAAGAAACAACATTAATTCTGTTTTCAGTTTTAACAGGTGATTTACTGAAGTTTAACTGAATAAACCCGGAAAGCCTGTTCCAACAAATTAAAAGTGCGGCAAGAGATAGAAAAATGTATTTTTTGCGGGCGACCATCCAGATAAAAAGAAAGACTATATTTAAAACAGCCAGGTAAGGAAAAGCCAAACCAGCAAAAGCAAATATCCAGTACTTGTCTGGTGGAATATAAGCTGCCACAAACCCAACAGCCAGACCTGAAAGCACCAGTGCATTGGTGATCAGCAGAAACCTGGAAAGAAAAGACACCTTTTTCTTTGGTTTTTTTTCTTGGAGTGGCATATGCAATTTCTATGGTTTTTTCTGACTGCTTGAAAAAAGCAGTTCTTTTTCCTCCTTTGTCAGGCTATCATAGCCCGATCGTGAAATCTTATCCAGAATCGAGTCGATTTTTTGCTGTTTTAATATTTTATACCTGTTGTATTCTTCGTCTGTTGCAGTTCTTCCGCCCTGTTGAACTTTAAACTTCTTCTTTTTTATTTTTGATGAGAAGCTGAATTTATTTCCAAAGAATACATTAAATATTCTGGTAGGATCAGTTCCCGGCAACATTTTCGCATAAGCAAAACCCCAAAGCGCACCACCCAGATGGGCGATGTGTCCTCCGGCATTACCTGAACTTATCATTAACAGATCAATAAAGATAGTGATAAGGGCGATATATTTGATTTTTATCTGACCCAGGAACAACAGATTAACCGTGTAATCCGGAACATAAAAGGCAATGGCAACAACGATAGCCAGCACAGAGGCAGAAGCCCCCAGCGCCACAGATGATTCCCGGGCCAGGTCGAAAACCGGAAAAAAGTTAAAAGCAGCAATATACAGGAATGCCCCCAGAAGTCCTCCAAAAATATAAGTACCAAGTAATTGCCGTTGCGACAGGTATTGAATAAAAATAGCACCAAACCACCACAACCATAACATATTGAATAAGATATGCATGAAATCGGTGTGCAGGAACATATAGGTAAACAGGGTCCAGGGTTTAACCATTAGAACCTCAATGTTTGCCGGAACTGCAAAGGAATTCATGATCCATTCGGTAACCAGGAGTTTGTAGTTACCGTTAGTGGCCGATTCCGGACTGGAAAACAGAAAAGCAAAGTTACGTACAAGAACTGAAGCCAGCCAGACTGCAATGTTCGCCAGAATCAATCCAGGCAAAACTTCACGTTTGCTGAAAAAGATTTTTATTCTTTCAAGAAGAGAAACCTGTTGAAACATAGAATCTGGTTTATTCCCATTTATTATAACGGTGAAGTTTCCTGTTCCAGTATCTGATCAGGAAAAAACCGAAAATCATTCCGCCAAGGTGCGCAAAGTGAGCTACATTATCACCGGATTTATTTGCAAATCCCAAATAGATCTCGACAGCTCCATATAGGATAACAAACCATTTTGCTTTTATTGGAAAGAAAAAATAAAGATAGATCAGGGAATTCGGGAACATCATTCCAAATGCAAGAAGAATACCGAATACGGCACCGGAAGCTCCAACAGTCGGAATGTCCATTTGCAAATTAATCAGATCATTTAAATAAGCGGAAGCCTGATTTACATATTCCGGATTGGTAGGATTTGAGTTCCAGGCATTTAAAAACTCAAATAATTGATTCTTAAATCCCGGATAATGGTCATCAACAAAAGCTGTAAATGTTGCAGGGTCAGGTGCTCTCATAACTGCTGCTGCATCAGCCTGAATTCCGGATATTGAAATCCACATGACCAACATATGAACTACTGCTGCACCAATGCCGGTTATCATGTAATAGGTCAGGAATCTTTTGCCTCCCCATACATTTTCGAGTGTATATCCAAACATCCACAAGGCAAACATATTGAATATTAAATGGGTAGGATCAATGATCCCTGAAATACCATATCCACCATGCAGAAACATATAACCAACAAACTGGGCAGGATTAAATTTCGATGATTCAAAAAAATGCAAGCCCGCGTAATCAACCAAATCAATTTTGAATACCTGTAAAAAGGTAATCTGGGCAAGATAAATCAGCACATTTATAATTAACAGATTCTTAACAACAGGGGGCAACATGCTAAAGCCCCGTGGGGAGTATTGTTGTAGGTTCATCAGGTATTTCTTAATTATAAAAATCGTTTTTCAATATCCTCAGCACTGATAACCGCTGTAATTGGTTTACCGGAAGGGCTGAGGCCAGGAACTTTACAGGCAAAAAGATCATCCACAAGCGACTGCATTTCTTCTGTCATCAATGTTTTCCCCGCTCTCACTGCCAGATTCTTTGCCATAGACCTGGCAAGGTTGCTTTTTCTATCAAGTTTCAGGCCGAGCTGATTCTTTTTATAATTCTCAAGAACATTTTCAAGTAATTCCTGAATATTATTCTCTGAAAGATCTGCAGGAGTTCCGTTAATAATAAAAGTATTGTGTCCGAAAGGCTCAATTATAAAGCCGAGCAGGGATATTTCCCCAATCAGTTCATTTACAA
The DNA here is from genome assembly GCA_013336205.1 of Lentimicrobium sp. Classification (GTDB taxonomy): domain Bacteria; phylum Bacteroidota; class Bacteroidia; order Bacteroidales; family Lentimicrobiaceae; genus Lentimicrobium. Next base: position 3,591 of record JAAXUD010000063.1, read on the forward strand.
GTTCCGTGTCAGAAGCTGACAATTTAACAGTTTGTGGAAAGAGTTGTTGCTGAGCCATACCTTTTTTTTGGTCAATCCGGTCCAGAAATCGCTCAAAAAGGATGCGTTCGTGGGCTGCCTGCTGATCAATAATCATCAAACCCGACTTCACCTTAGTAACAATGTACCGGTTCTGGAATTGCATGAAACCCCGGTCAGCCCGCTCATTGGAACCAAAATCAGCACCAATTAGAATAGTCTGATTGTCTTGTTGATATTCAGTTTCCTGATGTTGCATTCCTTCATAAAGTCTCTCCCAACCACTATTCGAAGAATTTTTACCAGCACCTCCCGCAGGCAATCTGAGTTCGGGTTGGGGGTTTTTAACAAAGGGATTAAAATCAGGATTTACAGTAATTCCTGGTGCTACAATAGGTTTATCCTTGGGAAAATTGAAGTTGAAACTTTGTTCCGCATCGAAATCCAAGGTAGAGGAAAGACTGAATTTTCCGATGGCAGCCCTGACAGCCGAACGGAGAATTGCGTATATTGTCTGGTGATCCTGAAAATTAACTTCAGTTTTGGTCGGATGAATATTGATGTCAATCTGCGCAGGATCAACATCCAGATAAAGGAAATAGGTAGGAAAATAGCCATCCGGAATCAAATCATGGAATGCCTCCTCAACGGCATGATTCAGGTAAGGATGCCTGATATAACGGTTATTGGCGAAGAAGTACTGTTCCCCTTTTGTTTTGCGGGCACTTTCAGGCTTACCTATAAATCCGGTTACTTTTACCACATTGGTTTCCTGAGATACCGCGATTAACTTTTCGTAACTGCCAGAACCAATGATATTTGCAATGCGCTGCTTTAGCCCTGATTTAGGAAGTTGAAACAGCACTTTACCATTATTATAAAAACTGAATGCTACATCAGGGTTGACCAGGGCAACACGCTGAAATTCATCAATAATATGCCGGAGCTCAGCCGGATCTGACTTTAAAAAGTTTCTTCTTGCCGGAACATTGAAAAACAGGTTCTTGATCATTAAAGATGTCCCTGCAGAACAGGCACAAGGTTGCTGACTTTTTAATGTTGAGCCTTCAATGATAATGTGAGTACCCAAAGCGTCTTCATGACGCTTTGTTTTGAGCTCGACCTGTGCGATGGCTGCGACAGAAGCCAATGCTTCACCCCGGAAACCCAATGTTCTGATGCGAAACAGATCATCGGCGGTTTTAATCTTGGACGTTGCATGTCGCTCGAAACTCATCCGCGCATCAGTTGGTGACATACCACATCCATTATCGATAATCTGGATTAGTGTCTTGCCGGCGTCTTTAATAATGAGTTCAATGTTATCTCCACCGGCATCAATTCCATTTTCGAGCAATTCTTTTACAGCCGAACCCGGCCGTTGAATAACCTCACCGGCAGCAATCTGATTGGCAACTGAATCGGGCAAAAGCCTGATAATATCTGACATAATTAAGGTGCAATCCGGTTAATTAGCGGAAGAAAATGAGATAGATTATAAGGATTACACCAATCAGATATAAGTAGAGTGTTCGTTTGGATAATAAATTGTTTTTAGAATCTCTTACTCTCCAGGTTTCCTTCATCCGCATGCGCATCCGCTCACTTAATTGCTGCTCAGGTTCAGAATACTTCTTCAGCCTTTCTTCCATTTCCTCCTTTTTCTTGTCATAAAAAAGGGGTTTATAGTTGAATTGCTTGGGCTTTCTTGTCTTAAATGCAACTATTTTCATCGATTTTGAAATTTGTAAAACAGAATCTTACAGTATGTTGACTAATTGAAGCTGACCTTATAGTAGCCGGATATTGAAAGTTTTTTCTGCAAAACAAAAATACCACTTTTTTCAATAAATTTGTTGCAGTAATCGACTCAAATGACTCTTTCAGCTAATATTCAAAAATGAAGCAACCCGGCAAAGACAAACTCGATAAATTAATTGTTGTTGGCGATCGCCTGCTTATTAAACCGTTAACAGCATCAAAGAAGACCCGGGGAGGTTTGTTTTTGCCCCCGGGGTACAATGAAAAAGAAGAAATACAGTCAGGTTATGTATTGAAAACAGGTCCGGGTTACGCCATACCTGCAGTGAGCGAAGAAGATGAAACCTGGAAAGGGGGAAATAATGAAACTGTCAGGTACATTCCCCTACAGGCAAAGGTTGGCGATCTGGCCGTTTTTATTCAAAAGGGCGCTATCGAGATTGTTTATAATGATGAAAAATATTACGTAGTTCCGCAATACTCTGTCCTGCTATTGGAGAGGGATGAAGATGCTTTTTAATACTTATAATGTAACAATGAAATTCAGCAGGTAAACTATAAGCCTGAATTGAATAAAAAAACCTCTCTGGCTTTAGCACAAAGAGGTTTTTTTTTAAGAAATAGTATTGTTAATCAGGCTTTTACAAGAGATGGGAATTTTAATCCAACCAGGTAGAAACCGCCAAAAAATACGGTACTGTAAAGCAGATCACCCATTAAACCATTGTTAAAGAAAGGGATACCGGCAGTATAAGCCATCATTAACCCTGAGAAGTTCATCGGATAGGGCATCATACCACTCAACCACGAACCGAAATTTGTAATTAAAAAGAAGATAACTGATGATGCTACAGATGCCAGTGCAACATTCCCAAATTTAACTCTGTTGCGTAAAGCAAATCCAATGAGTACAGTTATACCAAAAGCTGCATAAACAGCTATCATTGTTGAGTGAAAACCGAGAAAGAGATCACTGATAAGCATTGCGGCCAAAGGAATGACGAATGCAAAAGCTTTTCTGCTGATGTAGGTTCCGCTAAAAAGTGCGATGGCCGCAACAGGAGTGAAATTTGGCCAATGCGGCACCAAACGCATAAAAGCTGCCGCTATAATTGCAGTAATAATGAGCATCATCCGGGGAGTAATTAACTTCTTATCCATGATCAATCTTTGTTTAGTTTCAGTCTCCAAAATTATAAAAGGTTTTTAATTAAGTGGCTATAACTTCAGCCATTTTTATTTCACCTTATTAACAATAGGTTAACCGGTTTAAACGCAGAGAATATGTTTTTGTTCCCTCTGGCCGGTTAATAATTATAAATGTTTCATTTTTAGTTTAGTAAATCAGTAATAAATGCTCAGACCTGCCAGAATTAAATCAAAAGATGTCCATTTAGGTCTCAATTGGAAGATGGGAAAGAGGTTAAGTGTTGAAAAGTTTTCATTATTTCTTAAAAAAAAGCCCTTTTATAAAAAATTAAAGATTGGAAATATGCTTAAGTTTGCTCAAAAATTTGCCTGATGTTCCGAAGGTTGCTGATTTTACAGATTATTATTATGACTTTATCCTCGTGTCGAAACGATAAAATATCTGCCGACCTGATTATCCGGAATGCATTGATTTATACTGCTGACAGTGCGTTTAGCATACATGCAGCCATGGCAATAAGCAAAGGTAAGATTCTTGAGGTAGGCGATAATGATCTGATAACCAATAAATATGAGTCAGATTCAGTGCTTGATGCTGAAGGAAAAGCTATTTATCCCGGATTCATCGATGCTCACTCGCATTTTTATGGATTCTCACTCCTAAGCCGCTATGCTGATTTGTCTGAAGCAAAATCATTTGACCATGTTTTGGAAATACTGACTAAACATAACGAAAATAAACAATCAAACTGGATTACAGGCAGGGGATGGGATCAGAACAAATGGCCCGGACACCAATTTCCTGACAATAAGAAACTTAACGAATTATTTCCGGAAATTCCTGTAGTTCTTGTTCGCGTTGACGGACATGCTGTTCTGGTTAATGATGCTGCAATCGCACTCTCAGGATTAACTACCGATAGTATTACCAATGATAAAGAAGCTGTTATTGAACGGGGCAGTTTTACAGGAATTTTCATGGAGACCCTTGCCGAAAGATTTCGCAATTTAATTCCGGAACCGGCAGGGGAGGAGCTCTTTGAACTTGTGGATACCGCTGCAATGCAGTGTTATGCAGTAGGATTGACTATGGTTACCGATGCTGGCCTCGATGCCAGGGTCATTGATTTTTATGATAGTCTGCAATCTGAAGACCGGCTTCAAATGGCCATTTACGCTATGCTAAATCCAACTGAGGCCAATATTCAAAGATTTCTAAAAAAGGGAATTGTCAGGAAACCAAAACTGATAGTCAGATCTGTTAAATTGTATGCGGATGGCGCGTTGGGATCACGTGGCGCCTGCCTGTTAAAACCCTACAGTGATTCTCCCGGTAATTATGGTATTCTTACCATTACTTCTGAAGACTTAGGCAGGTACTGCGTATTGGCATATGATAATAATTATCAGGTAATTACACATGCAATCGGAGATTCAGCTGTCAGAACGGTATTAAACGTATATAGTAACTACCTTTTACCGGATAATGATTTACGCTGGCGCATCGAACATGCGCAGGTTGTTCACCCTGAGGATTTTAAACTATTCGGAGAGTATTCAATCATTCCGTCAATTCAATCAACCCACGCAACCTCCGATATGAGCTGGGCAAAACAAAGATTGGGTGATCACAGAATCAGAAATGCATATGCTTACAAAAAGCTGATGGACCAGAATGGCTGGATACCCAATGGAACAGATTTCCCAATAGAAAATATAAGTCCGCTGCTTACATTTTATGCCGCTGTCGCGCGAAAAGATCTGAGCGGAAAACCAGGCGGAGGATTTCAGAAGGAAAATGCGCTTACCCGGCAGGAAGCCATGCGTTCAATTACGATGTGGGCCGCTAAATCCTGTTATGAAGAAGACAGAAGAGGTAGTCTGGAACCCGGGAAGAACGCAGATTTCGTAATTACTGATCGTGACATTATGCAGATCCCGGAAAGGGAAATCCCGCAGGCAAAGGTTTTACGGACAGTTATCGATGGCAAGACTGTCTATCTCAGGAAATAAAAGTGATGGTCATACATTCCTGGTTTTGAACAAATAGATTATTCTTCCTGTTTAGCTGTGTATTCAACTAAACGATGAAATCACTTCTGCTTGTCATTCTATTGTTATCTTTTTTTCCGGTTTTGAAATCACAGGATATTCGTATTACAGATTTCAAAGGTCTGGAACCCTTGCTGAATAAGCAAAATGATACCACTTATGTGATAAATTTCTGGGCAACCTGGTGCGCTCCATGCGTAAAGGAATTGCCCTATTTTCAGCAAATCCATGATGAATTCATTCATGAAAAAGTGAAAGTGGTGCTTGTCAGTCTTGACTTCCTTAAGCATCTTGATACCAGGTTAAAACCTTTTTTACAAAAGAATAATCTTAGCCCGGATGTAATTCTCCTCAATGATCCGGACAGCAATTCATGGATCGACAAAGTTTCACCTGATTGGTCAGGGGCCATACCAGCAACTGTTATTTACAACAGAAATTTTCGTCAATTTTATGAGAAAAGCTTTACTTACGAAGAACTTCAAACAATTATTAACCAAAACCTGATACAAAAATGAAAAATATCCTCTTTGCCTTTTTATCAATCTTTTTCTCAATTACACAATTAAGTGCCCAGGGCTATAAAATTGGAGACGAAGCCGTTGACTTTAAATTAAAGAATGTTGATGGCGCAATTGTTTCTCTGTCTGATTATCCGGATGCCAAAGGATTTATTGTAATTTTCACTTGTAATCACTGTCCGTTTTCAGTGGCATATGAAGATCGGATTATTGCGCTGGACGCAAACTTTAAGACCAAAGGCTACCCGGTAATTGCAATCAACCCGAATGATCCGGAAATAGTTCCGGCAGATGGATTTAAGGAAATGCAACAAAGGGCTGCCGAAAAGGGATTTAAGTTCCCTTATTTGCTGGATGAGGGCCAGAAAATTTATCCCATTTACGGAGCTACACGCACACCACATGTCTATCTGCTGAACAAGTCCGGAAAATCATTAAAAGTCGCTTACATCGGCGCTATTGATGATAATTCGCAGGATGCGGAAGCTGTCAGTGAAAAATATCTTGAAAATGCCGTTAATGCGCTTCTTTCGGGGAAATCGCCCGTGCCTGATTTCACCAAGGCCATTGGTTGTACTATAAAATCATCAGCCAGATAAAGATACGATACACAA
>JAAXUD010000451.1 GCA_013336205.1 Lentimicrobium sp.
CCAACAACCAAACGGTTTTCCTTGGCTCCTTTGATCCATTGAATATTGTCTTTCATCTGCTGACTGATCTCAGCAGGTGCTGTGGCAGAAATCTCTTCCAATACTTCCATGGCTATGCGGTCGGTTGTATCAAGATCTTCCGGCTTGCCCGAGGTGCATACCCACCGGAAAGGTCCGAATCCGTAGTCGAAGCACATAGGACCCATAATATCCTGCACATAGGATGGGTAGCGGAACTTACCTCCGTTTTTAAATATATCGGCTCCTGCCCTGCCCGACTCCAGCAGAAAGGCATTGCCGTAATCGAAAAAGTACATACCACGATCGCTCAGCAGATTCACGGCTGCCACATGACGGCGCAATGTGGCCTGAACCCGGGCTTTGAATTCGTCAGGATTGTGGGCCATCATTTCGTTTGACTGCTCATAACTCAGGCCAACCGGATAATATCCCCCGGCCCAGGGATTGTGCAGAGAAGTTTGATCAGAACCCATATCCACCGGGATGTTGCGTTCAGCCAACCGTTCCCATAAGTCAACAATATTGCCGAGGTAGGCAATGGAGCGTGCTTTTTTTTCTGACTGGTACCTGAGTGCCAGATCAATGGCTGTATCCACATTATCGGAAATTTCATCCACCCAGCCCTGGCTGTGACGTTTGTGCGCTGCATGCGGATTAACTTCGGCACAGATGGTAACTACACCGGCAATATTTCCGGCTTTGGGCTGTGCCCCACTCATCCCGCCAAGGCCCGAAGTAACAAACAAGCGACCGGCAATACCTGATCCGTTTTTATCAATTTTACGGCTTGCATTCAAAACTGTGATGGTAGTTCCGTGAACAATCCCCTGGGGACCGATATACATATAAGAACCAGCCGTCATCTGGCCATATTGCGAAACTCCGAGCGCATTAAACTTTTCCCAGTCGTCAGGTTTGGAGTAATTGGGAATCACCATTCCATTGGTAACCACCACCCTTGGTGCCTCTTTGTGTGATGGATAAAGGCCCATTGGGTGTCCGGAATACATCACCAGTGTTTGCTCATCGGTCATTTCCGAAAGGTATTTCATGGTAAGCAGATATTGAGCCCAGTTTTGAAAAACAGCACCATTGCCGCCATAAGTAATCAATTCGTGCGGATGCTGCGCTACTGCCGGATCCAGGTTGTTCTGAATCATCAGCATAATGCCGGCAGCCTGCTGCGATTTTGCCGGGTACTCCCCGATTGGCCTGGCGTACATGGAGTAATCCGGGCGAAATCTGTACATGTAAATACGACCGTATTTCTTTAACTCCTCTGCAAATTCAGGTGCAAGTACCGCATGATGTGCAGGCGCAAAATATCGCAGTGCGTTGCGGAGTGCCAGCTTTTTTTCCTCCGGATTCAGTATATCTTTCCGGACAGGGGCATGGCTTACAGAATTGTCTGTTGGTTGAGGAGAAGGAAGGGCATCAGGAATACCTGAAATAATTGCCCGCTGAAATTCAGTAATTTGCATTGTGGACAGGGTTTCAAAAGGTTGTTTTAAACAAGGGACAAAGGTATAAAAGGATTTCATAATCCGTGGAACGGAGATCCGGAAAAACGTCAGGAAAAATGAAGGTTTGAAAAAAATGATAATGAATTCAGCTTTCATGCAAAGTCTGTGATTGAAGAAATCTACATGCGCCTTCTCTTTCAAATTTAAAAGCTAATGCATTCTTTTTCTTCATGTTGCCATTCCAGCGTTAACTTCAGCCTCTAAACATAGACGTTAAATACAAATGGAAAAATAGAAAATCAGGTGATTACAACCGCTGGTGCATTGACCTGCTGCACATGTAGGGCAACTTATTCTGAAGCTTAAATATAACTACTTTTACGGTTCAAACTTCAAAGAATGAATCCACTGCTCAACCACGCTTTCGACCCGGAGGAATTCAGACGGGAAGGCCATCAACTTGTAGATCTCCTTACCTCGTATCTTCACGATTGCCGCGACGCGAAAACAATGCCGGTATTGCCTCCCTCCCTCCCTGACGACATGCTTGATTTCTGGACGAGAGATTTAAAGAATTCCGGATTCAACCTCCAGGAATTTTATCAGACCCTTATCAGCCAATCCAATCACATTCATCATCCGCATTATGTTGGGCACCAGGTAGTTCCCCCTGCTCCGCTGGCTGCGCTTACCGAATTGCTTGAAGCACTGCTGAACAACGGGATGGCCATTTATGAGATGGGACCTGCTGCCACTGCTATTGAGCGTGTGGTTTTGCGCTGGCTTGCAGAAAAAATCGGGATGAATGATCAGGCTGACGGAGTTCTCACCTCAGGAGGTTCGGCTGGAAACCTCACCAGTTTACTGGCCGCCCGCCAGGCAATGAGTGGCTATAATGTCTGGGACGATGGAGCTGCGGATGATTCCAAACTGGCATTTATGGTTTCAGAAGAAGCGCATTACAGTGTGGCCCGGGCTGCCAGGATCATGGGCTGGGGCGAAAAAGGCATCGTAAAAGTGCCGGTTAACAGCCGGATGCAACTTGACGCTTCCAAACTCGAAGAAACGCTTACCAATGCAAAAGACAGGGGCTTAAAAGTAATAGCCCTGGTTGGCAATGCCTGTAGTACTTCAACAGGCACCTATGATCCGATAGATGAAATGGCTGATTTTGCTGAAGCCAACGGACTCTGGTTTCATGTTGATGGAGCTCATGGTGGTGCTGCAGCTATGACTGAAAAATACAGGCACCTGACCAAAGGCATTGAACGGGCTGATTCTGTGGTAATTGATTTCCATAAAATGATGCTGACGCCGGCACTAACCACTGCAGTGCTGTTCAGGAATGGGCAGCATTCTTATGAAACATTTGCCCAAAAAGCTGAATATCTGCTAAGTAGCGAAGCAAAAAAACCATGGTACGACGGCGCAGGCCGGACGCTCGAATGCACCAAGAAAATGCTGGGCGTTAAGGTGTATGCAATGATCAAATTATATGGCGACAAATTATTCAGCGATTACATTACCACCACTTATGACCTGGGACAGACATTTGCCGGATTACTCAAGAATGAAAAAGGGTTTGAACCTGCCGTTCAGCCAGACGGAAATATCGTTTGTTTCAGATATCATCCCGATGGATTTACCGGTGATATAAATAAACTGACAGCCGCACTGAGAAAAAAATTGATGGATGATGCCAGCTTCTACGTAGTGCAAACGAATGTTGCCGGGCAAACATTTCTGCGCGTAACATTCATGAATCCATTTACTACTGAGCAGGACCTCAGTGCATTGCTGAATCTGGTAAAGAAACTTGCATCCTGAGCAAGTTGTGAAATAAGCAGGAAGAAAATTATTTTTGCAGTAAACCATTATAAAATGCCGGGAATATCAATAAAAATTATCGGACTTGCTTTGTTTTTATTGTTTGGTGCAGGTTGTAAGATAAAAGATAAAAATCAGGAGAGTAACCCAAAACTGTCTGACGAAAAAGAAAGTATCGCCTGGTTGCTGGCCGCAGATGATTTTAAGGGCTGGGCAGTAGAATCATTTTCCGT
>JAAXUD010000064.1 GCA_013336205.1 Lentimicrobium sp.
CCAAGTTTAGTTGCCAGAGAGGTGAAAACAACACATTCCCTGACCGCACTTTTTGCCATTTTCAGGTAGTAAATAAACTGACTTTTGTTTCGGGCAGAGCCTTCTGAAATGTTGAGCGCTATCGCCTGTGCTGATAAATTAAACTTGGGTATCTTTCTGATCATGATTCTGACGAATCCCGTGGACAATTAATGGAAATGACTAAAATGATCGGTGCACTTATAGGTTCACTGCAACGTGCAGCAGACCTTAATCCTGAAGATCCGGATTAAGGTAGTGTTTTGTTTGAATTTACCTTAAAAGTTAGTTTATAGTTAGAATTTTATTCTATACTTTTGCCACCATCCGGCAGACAGGTCATTATAAAAAGGCCTGATTTGCCGGATGGTTTTATTTGATTAATCAACTACATTCAAAAATGCTCTATTACTGGTTTCGATTTGATTCAAACCCGAGAAACAGCAAATCACAGGAAATTTACTAACAAAAAAAGTATATAGAAATGGCAATCCTTAAACCTTTCAAGGGGCTCAGGCCACCAAGAGAAATTTCACAGAAACTTGCATCAAGACCTTATGATGTTTTAAACTCAAATGAAGCCAGGATTGAAGTAACAGACAATCCATATTCGCTGCTGCATATTATCAAGCCTGAAATCGATTTACCGGTTACCATTGATGAACATGCGCCGGAAGTTTACGAAAAGGCCAGCGCTAATCTTGCCAGTTTCATGGAAAATGGCTGGCTGGTGCAGGATTCTGAAGAATATTTGTATATCTATGCCCAGACAATGAATGGAAAAACCCAGTATGGCATTGTAGGCTGTGCCGGAGTTGAAGATTACATGAATGGTATTATAAAAAAGCACGAACTCACCCGCAAGGATAAAGAAGAAGACAGGATGAAGCATGTTCGGATAACGAACGCGAATATGGAGCCGGTTTTCTTTACCTATCTTGCAGTTGCGGAGATTGATGCTATTGTAAATCAGATTGTCAGCAACAATCCGGCTGATTATGATTTTACTGCCGACGATGGGTTTGGGCACCATTTCTGGGTAATCAGAGATGCAGAGCAAATAAGTGAGATTGTCAGACTTTTCGAAAAAGTACCCTATACTTATGTTGCTGATGGCCATCATCGTACAGCAGCAGCAGCACTGGTTGGGAACGAGAAAAAGAAGAATAACCCGGGTCACACCGGAAATGAGGAGTATAACTTTTTCCTGGCAGTTCATTTCCCTTCAAACCAACTGACTATTATTGATTATAATCGTGTGGTAAAAGATCTTAATGGACTTTCTAATGCTGAATATTTTCAAAAACTTGAAGAAGTATTTGAAATTCAGGAAAAAGGATCGGAAATTTACAAACCCGTTAAGCTGCATAATTTCAGTATGTACTTTGAGGGAAAATGGTATTCATTGACAGCACGCCCGGGTACATACAACGACAGCAATCCTATTGGGGTTCTTGATGTTACAGTTCTTTCGCAGCTGGTACTGGATAATATCCTTGGAATATCAGATCTCCGGACATCAAAACGAATAGATTTTGTTGGCGGAATCAGGGGGCTTGGCGAATTAAAAAGAAGAGTTGACAGTGGAGAAATGAAAGTAGCCTTCGCTCTTTACCCTGTTTCGCTCCAGCAACTAATTGATATTGCTGACTCAGGTAACATAATGCCACCAAAAACTACATGGTTTGAACCAAAGTTACGCAGTGGGCTTGTTGTGCATTTATTAGACTAATAAAAATAAGTATTATGGAAACAACTGAAAAAGTTCTGAAAGCGATGGCTGATGCCGGGAAGCCATTAAAAGCCGGTGAAATTGCAGAAATTACCGGTCTGGAGAAAAAAGACATCGATAATGCAATTAAAAAATTGAAGAAAGAAGAGAGAATAGTTTCACCCAAGGTGTGCTATTATGAACCAAAATAACAAGAAAGGGGGCTATCGAAGCCCCTTTTTTTATTTCTTTGGCTCCAGATAAATTGCAAGTATGTTCATCAGTGTATTAAACTTAACAGGCTTCAGTATATATTCATCACATTCCTGTGTTTTATCAGGTAAGGATACTTTCTGCTTACTGTGAGCTATCTGGGCAATAACAGGCATTGCTGGTCTTGATTTTTTTATTTCCCTTACAATTTCCTGTGCTCCATCTTCGTACTTGCTTAAATCTAACATAGCCAGGTCAATATGTTCATTGGCATGGCAAATCTGAAGGCCTGACTGTTCATCTTTTGCTCTATGCAAGTTGATGCCTGTTCTGGAAAGTGCAGCACTTACATAGTTGTAATTAGAGTCAATTTCCTCGATAAGTAATAGATTTTTAGTACTCCAGTCGTAATTTAATGCGCGCTCCATCGTTTTTGAAACATCATCAGAGGAATGGGTTTCAACAGGTTTATAAGGAATTGTAAAATAAAAAGCAGCGCCATTTCCAAGCATTGATTCCACCCAGATTTCACCTCCCAGTAAATCAACAATATGCTGAGAAATAGCCAATCCAAGTCCGGTTCCTCCCTGATGCCTTTTCGCTTCACTGTGCGCTTGTCGGAAACGATTAAAGATTATTTTCTGGTTTTCTTCTGAAATTCCAATACCAGTATCTTTTACATAAAACAGGATTTTATCACCCTTTGGAGTAAAACCAAAAGTAATTTGCCCATTTCCTGTAAATTTGACAGCATTGACAAGCAGGTTCGAAATAACCTGTCTCAATCTGAAAGGATCTGTGAAAATCAGATTTCCTTTTGGCAATTTACCGGGCTCAACGATGAGCTGAACACCTGATCCGGATTTTCGGCGAATAAGCTCAGAATAAGTAGAGAATAACTCGTCCATTAATTCATTGAGGCTGTAGTTTTCATAGTATACCGCAAGTTGCCCGGCCTCAATTTTGGAAACATCGATTATATCATCAATCAAATTCAGTAACGACTCCCCTGCCTGATTAATGTACTGTATAAATTCGATTCTATCATTCTCTGTAATATCATCTTCTTTCAGCAGCGCAGAAAAACCAATAATTGAATTCATTGGTGTTCTGATTTCATGGCTCATGTTGGCAAGAAATGCAGTTTTAAGACGATCAGATTCTTCTGCTTTTTCCTTGGCCGCTTTAAACTGCAGACGGATTTCTTCCTTTTCAGTTATATCGCGGCTAAGCGCCATAATACCCAGAATACTACCCATGTTATCATAAAATAATACTTTTACTGTATCTAATAGTCTTCGGCTACCATCAGGAAAGACGCTCCACTCTTCAGTACGAATAGGAATCCGATCAGTCAGAATCTTTTTATCAGCTGAATGATAAACTTCTGCAATTTTTTCAGAAAAAAAATCAAAATCGGTTCGTCCGATTATCTCCTTCTCTGGCATACCAATGTAATAAGCGAATGACTTATTACAGCCGACGTACTTACTATTAACATCTTTGAAAAAGATAAAATCAGGAATGGAATCGATTACTGAACGTAATAATGCCTGTTCTTTTACAAAGGCACTCCGGGCGAAGTCGCGCTCTATTATAGTATTATTAACAGATCCGGCTAATTCTCTGAATTCAACAAATGAAATCAATTCTTTATTCATTAATTCGGATTCCAGGCTGGCTTTTCTGAAATTAACTGTAAACCGGCTAAACTCCTTTTCTAAAATTCTGGAAACAAACCGGGCAAGGATAAATATTAAAACCAGGAAAATTGCAATAAAAACCGATGTTCTTGTGACCCAACCAATAATTTTAGCCTGAAGAGCTTCCTGTTTACCAGCTATGTCCCGCTCAATATCATTCTTATAGAAGCCGGCACCAATAATCCAGTCCCAATCTTTATAATAACGAATGTAAGAAACCTTTGGTTCAATGTCTTTTGATGCCAGTTTAACAAAATTATAATCTATAAATCCGGCTTCTGTTGTACGGGCAATCTGCTGCTGCTTTTTAAAAACTTCAATCCAGTTAGTGTCACTTCCAGCCAATATATTTGTAGGATTTTCCAGTCTCATTCCATTCGTCAGCAATGCTTTTCCGCTTAAGGTGTTGATAAAAATATAGCCTTCCTCACTGTATCTCATGAAGGAAAGCCAATCAAGCAATTCTTTTTTTAAATCATCTTCGAAATCCTTCAGATAATCTTTTGACCCTAAATACCAATTATACGGGCCAAACCTTCTGATATAGGAATACTTGAATACAGCTGAATCGCCATGGCTCCCGGGAACAGGCGCTTCATAAGATAAAAAGCCCTGATCAACTTTTTTCATGAGCCTGACCTCATTCTGTACAAGAAAATTACCCAGGCTATCCTGCAGTTGAAGGCTGGAACGGTTTTCAAACTTCCGGCTTCTGGGAAGCATTATAGACTCCCCTTCAGTTGAATAGATAAAAACATCTCCCCTGCCATTATTAAATCGGATAGGCCTTAAGGCATCTTTAATCATCTTCATGATTTCAGCCTTTGAATGGCTATACCGATTTTCGAGATAGATGTTGTTGGCGATTTCCCAGGCTTCATCAACCCTCAGTTTAAGCCCTTGCTTTATCCTCTCCTGAGATAAGGACCGGTTAAATTCGATATAGTTTATCGCATTGTCAACAACATCTTCTATCAGACGTTTTTGATCTTCAGTATAACTATTGCGCAAATTCTCAGATTCTGTTTTAAACCGATGGTACTCATTAACAGTAGAAAATATTCCCAGTAACAAAACAGAAAAGACAGATATTCCAATAATGCTGAGTGTCAGAAGTTCAACAAGACTCCGGCTCCTTAAATATTCTCTAATTGACGATAAAAATTTCAAAACTGTTGTTCTATTAAAAATTCAAAAATTTCACAAGTTTTACGCAGCTTACAATACAGATATGAATATGATCAATTAGTATAAGGATAATAAAAACAGATCAGGTCACTTGTTAACTATGCTTACTGTTCATAATTACCTCTATTAAATTGTATTTTAATCTGTTAAGCCAAATTAATATGTAAACAATTAAAGCTTTTACTTCCGATTAGCATTAAAACGATTTACTTCAGTATAAGACAGATTATATAAAATTAATCAATAAAATGCCCGTGAAGTCAATATCTTAATAACAATTATTAATTATTGTAATCAGTAGCAAACATAATAAAAAAGAACAAGTTTTGAAAGACATGTTTTATAAACATTTTATAAGTTTAATATGACATGTATTCCTGAAATACTGCCTGCAGATACGATTTACCTTCCCGGATAATTGAATCCTTATAAGCTTCAGGTAACGAAGTCTCACTATAGTGCTTAACTCTTGCATCGTATACAAAATGCCCTGATGGCCTTACCCAGCCCAAACCTTCTTCGAAAGAATAGTATGCGAACTCCGGGGAATAGGGATTAAAAAGGTTGCGACTCCAATGGAATTCATCTGCCTTAATGTCTAACTGATGCATCAATGTGGAGGCCAGATCACACTGATTTGAAAGTTTTGGATTCTTTGAGCCTTTATATTCCTCTTTGATAACATCCCCAAAAAACAGCATGGGAATTTTGTGGTAGAAAGGAGTAGTAAATGGCCAGTTTCGGTAAGAATTGTGACTATGATCGGCTACCAGTATAAATAAGGTATTCTTAAACCAGGATTGTTTTCTGGCATTATTTATAAACTCACCTAATGAACGGTCAGTGTAGTAGGCTGAATTAATGTATTTTCTTTCATTGTCGCCCCATTGCAGCACCTCTTCCATAGGCTGATCGTAAGGAGAATGGGAACTTAATGTAAACAAGGCTGAAAAGAAAGGTTGTTTCTCTTTATTAAGATCACTTAACTGCCTGGCCAGCAGGTATTCATCGTGAACGCCCAGCTTCCCTTTTACAACATTTTTATCATTACCAAAATTTTCCAACTCTGTAATACGCTGAAATCCATTGTGCAGGATAAACCCCTTGATATTGCCATAAATCAACTGTCCACCAAAATAGAATGAGGTATTGTATCCCTGTCCGATTAGTTTCTGGGTTATGGTTGTCAATTTTGAGAACTTATCGGGCTGAACAGTGATAGATGAAATGGGATGGGCCGGAAAACCACCAAAGATACTTGACATCGCTTGCTCACTGCGCGGACCGGTAGCCCACAAACTCGTAAATAATATGCCTTCCTTCTCAAGTTTGTGAAACTCAGGAGTTATACCAGGTTCACCTCCCAGAGACTCAATAAGATCGGCTGACCAGCTTTCAAGTATCAGCAACACAATGTTCGGCCTGCTGGTGGTCAGCACCCTGGTGGTGCTATCGCGTTCCATCCTGAATATTTCGTCTATTGTTTCTTTGACCTCCTGGTCACTGTAAAAACTGTAAGGGTTCTTTCCAAAGTTTTTATAGTTTTCAATAGCACTGATAAAAAGATTGAAACCGGAATTTACTGCTGCCAGGTTCATAATATTGTGATGCGAATAATAAGATGCACTCTGATTGATAGGGATTTGTTGCACCCCTCCCCTGGCACCAATAAACAATAAAACAGGTGTAATGAGCGCAAACAGGACTGTAAAAATATAGTTCCGCTTTATATTTATTATGTCTTTATAAAACCACTTAAAGTACACCAGGTAAGTTACCGAAAACTTAACAGCAAACAAGCCCAAAAGCGTAAAAAACAGTCCGGTAGAAATGGTATCGTAAACCTCTGTTGGGTTGGTAAGATAGGTAAATGCTTTGAAAGGAAGTTTTGTTTTCCATTCCGGATAAATTCCAAGTTCAACCACCGTTAGCAAACAAAAAAGAAAAAGTGCAATAATAACATAGACCCTGTTTACGGTATTTATCCACTTTGGACTATAAACAGATTGAACTAACAATAAAACAAAAGGAAAAAACATGAAATATGAAGCAGTAGCCAAATCGAGATGTAGTGCATGCCAGTATGACGCAATTACTTCGGAGAATTGAATTCCTTCAACCCGGAGCAGACCAATATTATAGACAAGAAAAACAGTTCTTGAGAATGCATAAAGCAATAGCCAAAAAATCAGTTGTTTGATAAAAGAGATGAGTATAGTTTTCATAATCAGTAACTAAGTAAGCTTTTGTAAAAACAGAGGGCAAATTTACTCAAAGTTTTGCTCAGGAAGGCTTTTATGTAAGAAACACTTGATAATTAAAGCCGGAAACCTTCGTCAGAATAGTTAATTTTGCGCGTCTAAGTCAGAACAATCACTAATGAAGAGATTTTACGAGCAGTTAAATAATCATCCGGCCTGGTTAATCATGGTGATTTTGCTGTTGCTGCCCTTTGCTCTTTTCATTAACCTGGGCCTGATGCCATTAATTTCTGATGAGCCAACCCGCGGTATTGTTACCCTGGAAATGATTTTTTCAGGCAATTATATCACACCCACCATCAATGGCGAATTCTACTACAATAAACCCCCGCTCTACAATTGGATTTTAGCCGGATTCGTTCAATTGAGCGGTATGCAAAGCGAATTTATTTTCCGATTGCCAACGGTATTGTCGCTGCTGATTATGGGACTAGTTATATACCTCTTCACAAAAAAAGAACTGGGAAGTATAAATGCCTTTGCTGCGGCGCTCATGCTTATAACCTCAGCCCGTATCCTGTTTTGGGATTCATTTCAGGGTCTCATTGATATCACCTATTCGTTGGTCACCTTTTGCTCATTTATAGTTTTGTATCATTTTTCGCAAAAGAAGAATTACCTGGCGATGTTTATTTTATCCTATGCATTGGCGGCGACCGGATTTTTAATGAAGGGTCTTCCTTCAGTTGCATTTCAGGGTATCAGCCTCATTGTTTGGATGTTAAATCAAAGAACTTTGAAGAAACTCTTTACCTGGCAGCATTTAGCAGGAATCGGAGTATTTGTTCTTATAACCGGATCATACTACATTGCTTATCTGCAAACAAATTCCCTTCAGGATGTATTCTCAACTTTGTTCGACCAGTCTAACCGGATTAACAACAAAGAAGGCACTTTCCTGAGCTGGATAATTCACCTGCTGCTGTTTCCCTTTGAAATGAGCTTTGAATTCGCCCCCTGGACATTGCTGCTGCTCCTTCTGATTGATAAAAAGATAAGGCACGCTGTGTTTCAGGATAAGTTTTCACGTTTCAGCCTGCTTATTTTTGCAACTAACATTATTATTTACTGGGTTTCAGCAGATATGAGACCCCGTTATCTTTTTATGTTGTTTCCTTTAATGTTTTTTATCGGTATTAAAGCATATTCGCAGGCTGAAATAACAAAACCAGTTTTATTCAGGATAGTCAATATAGTTTTTCTGGCATTAGCCTTAACAGGAACAGCATCAATATTGATATATCCATTCTGGGACGAAACCCGTTGGATGAGTGGTGTATTATTTTTCCCTGTGCTACTTTTTGTGATTTCCCTGATAGCTACTATACTCACAATAAAAATCCCGGGGCAGCGCATATTACTGCTGATTATTGTCTTATTATCTGTAAGAATGGGATTCAACATTTTTAATCTGCCGGCAAGACTCAATTCATATCCTGATGCTCTTTATCGTCAGGGGGAAATTAAAGCTGGTCAATTATCAAAAGAATACGATCTTTATATTCTGGGAGATACGCCTTTTAATCACGATGCATCTTTTTACATTTCGCGGGAAAGGGGTGCCATTGTGACCAGAACACATGAAATATATAACAAACAAGCTTGTTATATAACCGATCAAAAGAATCTGAGTAAATTTGCAAGCCGCATATATAAGTACGAAGTCCTGCATAAATTTTCAATTAAGCTTGATGAGACCAGACTTTTCCTGATAAAGAAGCGATTATGAACGAACCGAAGCTTTCAATAATTATCTGTGTTTACAACGAAGAAGCGAACATTAAACCATTAAATAAATGGATTAATGAATCGATACAAGATATTGATTATGAGATAATTTATGTTGACGATGGATCTACTGATCTGACCAGGAAAGAGATAATCGCTTTGAATGATCCCCGGGTGGTTTTAGTAGAGTTTCGGAAAAATTACGGCCAGAGCTCCGCGCTTTATGCCGGTATTGAACAGGCCAGGGGCGAGTATCTTGTAACTATGGATGGTGACCTGCAGAATGATCCATCGGATATTCCTATGATGCTGAAATTAGCCGAAGATGAAGGCTGGGATCTCGTGGCCGGTATCAGAAAAAACAGGCAGGATGGTGTTTTCCTGAGAAAACTACCAAGTAAAATAGCCAATTCTATCATCCGCAACAGCACAGGGGTGCATATCAAAGATTACGGCTGCACGCTGAAAGTATTTAAAAGTGATCTGGCAAAAAACATTGGTCTGTATGGTGAATTACACCGCTTTATTCCTGTACTGGCCAGTCTTGAAGGCGCCACCATCACCCAGGTCGATGTAAAACACCATGCCCGTGAATTCGGAAAATCAAAATATGGCATCAACCGCACATTTAAGGTAGTGTCTGACCTCTTGCTGATGCTGTTCTTTAAAAAATACATGAGCAAGCCTATGCATCTTTTCGGAGGAATTGGGGTGGTCTTTTTCCTGATCGGAACATTGATCAATACTTATTTTCTTGTTCAGAAAATACTGGGTCACGACATCTGGGGCAAACCGATGCTGCTTTTGGGCATCCTTTTACTCATCGCCGGAATACAACTAATTCCTACAGTAATCAGTT
>JAAXUD010000452.1 GCA_013336205.1 Lentimicrobium sp.
TGGTCATGGGCAACGATACCAGCGTGTTGGCGCCATCTTTCCGGGGTGCTCAGTATCCGGGCCTGCCTGAAAATATTCTGCCTTCATTGATCCGGAATTTTTCACTTCCCGATGGTGCCGATGCAGTAAGTGCAAGTATCAGTGAAGTGGTTTTTGCTGATTTAACCGATATTGAAAAGCAACTGACCTCCACAATCACATTTCCGGTTTCGCCTGATCCGAAGGTTGAGCTGATGTTTGAACGAAGGAAGCCCCGTGCTGTGTTCCGCATGCATCCTTTTGGCCTCAACCCTGCCACCGGCACAACCGGCAAAGTAGTTTCCTTTACACTCACACTGAATTATGAACTGGGTGCTGAGCTCAAAAGTGTTCGCGCTTATGCTGAAAATTCAGTGCTTTCGAGCGGTGACTGGTATAAAATTTACATCGACGAATCAGGTGTTTATAAACTTACCTGGGATCAGATGCAAGGCATGGGCATGAATATGAGCGGGCTGAATCCTGATATGATCAGAATATTTGGCAATGGGGGTGCACTTTTAGAGGAAGCTGCCGGCGAAGATCGTATTGATGATTTGGCCGAGAACGCCATAAAAGTAGTGACAGCTAATCCCGGAACCTTTGTACAGGGCGATTATGTGCTCTTTTATGGAAAAGGCACCCGCACCTGGGCCTTAAATCCATTCACCTTAAAGTTAGATCATACAACTCATTTCTATGCTGACCAGGCCTGCTATTTTGTTACCATTGGCCCTGAACCCGGAAAGCGGATACAACAGGATATCACCCCCGAAGGCGAGCCCAACTATTTTTCAGATAAGTACACAGATTACGTCGTTTATGAACAGGATAACCTGAACCTGATAAAAAGCGGGCGAAAATGGTTCAGCGATAAACTTGATTATTATACCCGAACGCTTACTTTGCCGGTATATCAGTTTCCCGATATGGATATGAGTGAGACGGCCGCTGTTCGTTTTGGAATTGCCGGTCGCGCCTCTGCCCAGCTTTCGTTTAATGTTATTATCAACGATGAAGTTGTTGCCACCAATACCATGGCCGGTATCAACAATCCGAACGACTATGCCCGTGAACTTATGACCTCGGCATCGTTTACACCCGCTTCTACATCGCTTAGCGTTGTAGTAAAATTCAATCCGCCCAACAACACTGCCCTTGGCTGGGTTGATTTTGTTTCCTTAAATGTCCGCAGTCACTTACGGTTTAAGGGTGGTCAGATGCTTTTCAGTGATCCGAAAAGTACCGGCAACGGTAAGCTGACTTCCTTTACAATGACCAATGCGGTTGATGGACTCGAATTGTGGGAGGTAACAGATCCAATCAATGTTAAATCGGTTGCCATAACAAAAACAGGTGATCAATACACCTTCCGCCGGGCAAGTAGTAAGTTGAATGAACTGCTGGCTTTCGATGGCACCTCTTTTATGAGTCCGGTTCCGGGCGAAAAAGTAGTAAACCAGAACCTGCACGCTACCGGTAATTATGATATGATCCTGATTACTCACCCGGAATTTGCTGAGGAGGCAGAACGTCTGGCCATGTTGCACAACAACAAAGGCGATGTTTCTGTGACAGTGATTTCACTGCCCGAAATCTATAATGAATTTTCATCAGGCATCCAGGATATTACTGCCATCAGGGATTTTATGAAAATGTTGTATGACCGTGGGGCTGAAACTGCGCAACCTCAGTATATGTTGCTTTTCGGCAACAGTTCCTACGATGTCAAGAACCGGACCCCAAATAACTCGTGTTTTATTCCTACGTTCCAGAGTGATAATTCTGTAAAGCCTGTGCTGTCGTTTCTTACCGATGATTATTATGGGTTACTCGACAATGGCGAAGGTGCCAACCAGGCAGCCGGGCTGGTTGATGTGGCCAGCGGTCGTTTAATCGTGCGTACAAAAGAACAGGCAAAAATCCTGGTTGATAAAATTGAACATTACCTCAATAACCCGGAATCAACCCACGGCGATTGGCGCAATTCACTCATCGTGGTAGCTGACGATGAAAATAAAAATACCCATCTTGAGCAGGCCGAGGGACTGACTGCGCAGATTGAAAGACAATATCCGGTTTATAATGTGGAGAAAATCTATTTTGATGCTTACAAGCAGAATTCTACACCAGGTGGCAGCCGGTACCCTGATGTAAACCGCGAAATTGTTACCAGGGTTGAAAAAGGCGCAGTCCTTACTAACTATATAGGCCATGGTGGTGAAGTTGGCTGGGCCGACGAGCGGGTACTTGAAATTTCCGATATCAACGGCTGGACCAACTATGATCGCATGGGATTATTCTTTACAGCAACCTGTGAATTCTCACGCTTCGATAATCCTGCACATACCTCTGCAGGGGAACTCGTATTTCTGAATCCGAATGGTGGCGCAATGTCGCTGATTACAACCACGCGCCTGGCTTATGCTTCAACCAATGCCGCCCTTAACCTTAGTTTTATAGATACCGTTTTCAAGACCTCCGGTGGCGAATATCCCAGGCTGGGTGATATACTCCGGCATACGAAAAATGATAACCAGTATTCGGTCAACAACCGCCATATTACGCTTTTTGGAGATCCATCACTCAGACTGCCCAATCCGAAGCATAAGGTAGTAACCACCGCGGTTTTATCGTATCCCGATGGTGAAGAAGCCGACACACTTTTTGCCAATTCGCTGGCGACTGTCGAAGGCGAAGTTCATGATTATAACGATCAGCTGCTTTCCGGTTTCAATGGCGTAGTTTATGTGAAAGTATACGATAAATCATCGAAGGTGCGCACGCTTGGACAGGACACTGAAAGCTATGCGGTTGATTTCAGGGTTCAGAAAAGCATTCTGTACCAGGGGAAAGCTTCAGTAACCGAAGGGAAATTCTCCTTTACATTCCCTGTGCCCCGCGATATAGATTACAGCTTTGGCAGGGGAAAGATCAGTTATTATGCCACCAATGGTACCGAAGATGCGCAAGGGTATTTCAAGAATTTTATTATTGGTGGTTCTGTTGATCAGGTTGTGGAGGATTTAACCGGCCCGGATATTAAATTATACATTAACGACACTGCCTTTGCTGAAGGTGATTATTCGAATGAAAACCCAAAATTAATTGCCTATCTGCACGATGACAGTGGTATCAACACAGTTGGCAACGGCATCGGCCACGATATTGTTGCTACCATTGATGGCGATAGCTATAACTCGGTTTTATTGAATGATTACTATGTATCCAACCTTGATAGCTATCAGGATGGTGCGGTCAATTACCAGTATTTCAATCTTCCTGACGGAGAGCATACGCTCACACTCAAAGCCTGGGATGTGTTTAACAATTCATCGTCGAAAACCATCACCTTTAACGTTAAGCGAAATATTGTACTTGCGGTGGATGAAGTAAAGGCTTATCCGAATCCTTCGGCTGGTGATGTATGGTTTAGTTTTGGTCATAACCAGTTCGATGGCGTATTTACAGCCGATATGGAGATTTATACACTCACCGGTGTGCTGGTGAGGACCATTGGAC